>NZ_JBFHKV010000990.1:0-3226 GCF_041595215.1 Stieleria sp.
CGAGCACTCCTTTGCGTCGGACGAGGAAGCGGCGCGGCTGAAGGAAATCGACGCCCAGATCGCGGAGAAGAAAAAAGCGGCGGCGAGTTTTAAGAACGCAGCGATCGCCAAGATTCAAGCCGAAGCTCGAGACAAGGTGGCCGACTACCTGGCTGCCGCGGCACAATTCGAGGTCTCCGCGCCCCTGACCACCGTCGCGGAAATCGCCCAGCCGCTCGGGCTGCATCCCAGGATCCTGCACCACTGCCGCATGCATTTGGATTTCCATCGGGATGATCCGCTGTTGGTCCGGTGGCATCAATTGGCCGCCGAAGGAAACGTCGACGAGATCCGTCGGCACTATGGCGAGTTGTTTGACCGCGCGGAAAAGGCGTTTGCCGAGGCGAAGAAGCAGGATCCGAAAACGAAAACGCTGGACGATCCGACGTTGCAGGCCGCCCGATCCGCCTTGTTGGACCCCTCGGGGTTGTTGGCCGTTCCCTCCAAAGAAGCGTTCGCCTTCGACGAGCAAACGCTCGCGGAATACTATCGGTTGATGGATGAGGCGAGGGCCTTTGAAAGCGTCGCCGCCGACGAAACGGCAGCGATGGGGGTCGGCGAAGGAACGGTGGTGGCAGAGTTGCCGATCCACATCCGTGGCAGTTACAAGAACCTGGGCGATCCGGTCGCGCGGGAGTTTCCCGAAGTGATGCGACACTCCACGGTCCGGCCGATCTTTCCTAGCGGGCAAAGCGGTCGACTGGAACTGGCTCGTTGGATGGCCGACACAAGGCATCCCTTGACGGCCCGCGTGATCGTCAATCGCATCTGGGGATGGCACTTCGGCGAGGCGTTGGTGCGGACGACCGAGAACTTTGGACGTCTGGGCGATCGCCCGTCGCATCCGGACTTGCTCGATTGGTTGGCCAGGCGATTCATGGCCGGCGGTTGGTCGATCAAAGATCTGCATCGTCTGATTCTTCGGTCCAATGTTTATCGGCTCGCGTCGTCGCATCCGGAGGAACAGCGTTACGCGACGATCGATCCGGAAAACCGGCTGCTTTGGAAAGCGAACTTGAGGCGACTGGAAGCCGAGCAGATCCGCGATTCGATCTTGGCGGTCGGCGGACGTTTGAATCTTGAAATCGGCGGAAAAACGTTGCCGCTGCGAAATCGACAATTCGTGTTCAACCACACGTCCGAAGACCACACCAAATACGACAGCGTTCGGCGTGCGTTGTATCTGCCCGTGATCCGCAACAACCTGTACGCATTCTTCACACAGTTCGATTACCCGGATCCGACGATGCCCACCGGTTCACGCAACGCCACCGTGATTGCGCCACAGAACCTGCTGTTGATGAACGACGCTTTGGTAATGGAGTCGGCCGATGCGCTGGCGAAGTCGGTCCTGTCGCAGTCGAAAGAGGACACCGACCGTGTCGCCGATGCGTATCGACGGGCCGTCGGACGTGATCCGTCGCCACGCGAGACCGAACGCGTGCTTCGGTTCATCTCGCAGTTGACCGATGGTGCCGGTGCGAACGCAAACCGACAGCACGAGCAAGCCTGGTCGCTGTTCTGTCAAAGTCTGATGGCCAGCAACGAATTCATTTATCTACGTTAGGTTCATTGTGATGCAATCCCGACGACAGCTTCTGCGAAACTCGGCGATCGGATTCGGTCACTTGGCCTTTTCCGCGATGTTGGGCCAGGAAGCCTTGGCCGCGGAGAATCCATTGGCTCCCAAGGGGCCCCATTTTCCGGCCCGCGCCAAACGGATCGTGTTTCTGTTCATGAAAGGCGGTCCGTCGCACGTCGACACCTTTGACCCCAAGCCTCAATTGGACCGGGATGATGGCAAGGCGCCGCCGTTTGATTTGCCCGATGTCACGTTCGCCAAGCAGGGTAACTTGTTGAAGTCGCCATGGAAGTTCAAGCGATATGGCGAGAGTGGATTGCCGGTCAGCGAGCTGTTTCCCAACGTCGCCCGTCACGTGGATGACCTGTGCGTGTTGCGATCGGTGCATGGAACCAATCCCGCCCACGGCGGGGCTCTCTTGAAACTGCACACCGGCAGCGATCAATTTGTCCGGCCCAGCATGGGGTCTTGGTTGGTCTACGGGCTGGGGACCGAGAATGAAAACTTGCCGGCCTTTGTGACGATTTGTCCGACGTTGGCCCACGGTGGAGTCAACAACTGGGGCACTGCGTTCTTGCCGGCGCATTGCCAGGGCACGCCGATCGGCAATGCCAGCTTGCCGGCGACGGCGGCCAAGGTCAAGCACATTCGAAACGATCGCATCGCTCCCGATCTGCAGCGTCGACAACTGGACTTGATCGCGTCGATGAATCGGGAGCATCTCGAAATGGCCGGTCGCGACCAAGCGCTCGAAGGACGGTTGAACTCGTTCGAATTGGCCTACCGCATGCAAACCGCGATGCCGGAGATTCAGGATTTGGCGTCGGAGTCCGCAGCGACGCAGCGTCTCTATGGGATCGATGATCCGGTCACCGAAGATTTTGGCCGACAGTGTTTGATGGCGCGGCGGTTCCTCGAGCAAGGTGTTCGGTTTGTCCAGGTGACGCACAGTGACAGCGTCGTGCAGTGGGACCAGCACTCGGGGCTGTATCAAGGTCACACCAAGAACGCGGCCGAAGTCGATCGGCCGATCGCAGGGTTCCTGCAAGACTTAAAGGCACGGGGGCTGCTCGAAGACACGCTCGTCTTGTGGGGCGGCGAATTCGGACGCACACCGACGGCTCAGGGCAGCAACGGTCGCGACCACAACCCGCACGGGTTCACGATGTGGATGGCCGGCGGCGGGGTGAAGGGAGGCTACGCGTATGGTGCGACCGACGACTACGGTTACTACGCCGTGGAAAACAAGATGCACGTTCACGATCTGCACGCGACCATCTTGCACTTGATGGGGCTGGACCACGAACGGCTGACCTATCGCTACGCGGGACGAGACTTTCGCTTGACCGATGTCGAAGGCGTGGTGGCGAAAGACATCTTTGCTTGATGGAAATCAGCATTCCACAGTTGTCATCGGGTAATGGACGCGATCGCGATCTTCGTCATTTTAGTGATCGCAAATCCTGGCCACTTTTCTGCTCGACAACCACAACCCAAATTAGATGTGGTTGAAGCACTCGTCGTCTATCGCAGCTCAATTTTCGGGTAGTGGACGAGGCGACGAGTCCTTGCCAATATGCCGACGACAGAGGATCCGTCGCCTCG
>NZ_JBFHKV010000991.1:0-3222 GCF_041595215.1 Stieleria sp.
GAATTACTCGCGAAAGGCGATGCGATACGAGCAAAGCAAGAACGCGGCGCAGCAGCAAATGCGGGTGAAAAAAGCTCCTCCGGCGGACAAAAACTGAGTCCCAGCGGGACCGGATGGGGCCAGATTCGGCGTGCCGTCAGGCTGTGCCTGACGGCACTGGCATGCGCAGCATGCTCGACGCCATTTGGCATGCACAGCATGCCCTACGCCGCTTGGTGCACGTTTCATTCCTGAAATGCCTGGCATCCGTTTCCCCTGGGCAGGACGCGGAGCAAGAGATTGAAAATTGCAAATTGAACACTTCAATTGCAAATTTGCATTTTTCATTTTGCATTTTGCATTTTTCAATTTGCAATCTTCCTTCCGTCCAGGTTCCTCAGGACCCATCCTGTCACGGCTGAAGCGAGGCCGAGCGGTGACGAAATCAAAAGGAAGCGAAGTCACGTAAACCGAACAGAGTGTCAACACCAACGTTTTAGCGGCCCAACGCAAACCCTCCGGTTCCTCATCGTGACCGAAACACCGGAGGGCTCGCGACCTTCCGCTAACAATTGTTTCATTGCGTTGCACGACGGGGGACCGTCTTGGCCGCGACGCGGGGCGGTTTGCGGTTGAGAGCCGGTCGATACAATGAACGGAATTCAAAAACAGGTGCCGCCCCATGCCGCGTCGATTGTTTCTCGCACTGATCCTACTGGTCGCCGCACCGATGGTGCTGTTGGGGTGGATGAGTGCCAATGCAATCAAGGCCAGCCAAGTGGCGGCGAAAGAGAATTTGGCCACGCTGCTTTCGTCCCAGCTGTATGATGCCGACCGCCGGATCGTTCAACTGTTTGACGGCTATGCGTTGCGGTTGAACGAACAGCTCGACGAATCGCCATCGGTCTTTGAAGCGTTGCGGCGGATGCGCCGCGAGGTCCCGATCGTCCGCCAGGGCATTGTCGTTGATCCATCCGGGACGATGGTCTTTCCCAGACCCAGCGATTCAGTCGGCATCGATGCCACCGAGGTCGCCGCGGCGCTGCCCGGGATGGTCGACGCGCGTCCGTTGCCGAACGTGAATTCGGATTCTCAATCGTCCGTTGGCAAGGTCGCGTCCAGAACGACGTTCACCGAATCGGCCTGGCAACAATGGTACATGGCCGATGGCGCGCAGGTGGTTTATTGGCGAACCCGCGATGACGGATCGACCGTCGGCGTGTTGCTGGAACGGAGCCGTTGGATTGCGGATTTGATCGCCGCCTTGCCCGACCATCGCGGCCGCTTGATGGCGCCCCCGCCGCTGCGACCGACCGAGGGGGGATCCAAGGTTGAACTCGCCGAACTCGCGGCGACCCCGATCGGCAGCCTGACCCTGGTCGATGAGGCAAAGCGGTTGGTCTATCGATGGGGCGAAGTGGATGAGTTTTCTCTGCCACCGCTGGTCACGTCGCCGCTCTCGCCGCCGTTGGCCAGTTGGCAGTTCAGACTACACGTCGATCAGTCGCTGATCCCGTCGTCCAGCGCGTTTCCCACGTATCTGTCGTCGGCAGGCATCGCGCTGCTGCTGCTGTCGGTCGGTTTTTATGTCCTGACATCGGTACAACGGCAGGTCAGCGAGGCCAAGAGCCGCGTCAATTTTGCGGGCCAGGTGTCGCACGAATTGCGGACGCCGTTGACCAACATCCGGCTCTACACGGAACTGGCCGAGTCAGACTTGAAACGCATCACCAACAGTGATGCGAGCGAATCGCTTGCCAGACGACTGGAGGTGATTGACCATGAAAGCCGGCGTTTGCAACGCCTGGTCAGCGGCGTGTTGGAAATGATTCGCCCCAGCGGAAAGCCACTCGGGGTGCGACGCGAACCGACGGACATCGGTGAGTTGATTGGCGGGATTGCGGAACAGTTCACGCCCAGTTTCAAAGCGGCGGGGCTGACGTTGCAGACCGTGTGCCGGTGTCGGGATCAGGTTTCGGTCGACGGCGACGTGGTTGAAATGGTCTTGGTGAATCTGCTCAGCAATGTCGAAAAATACGTCCCCCGCGGCGGGCAATGCGTCATCGAGTGTGATCTGTTGGACGATGCTTCGGCGTCGACGCGAACGTTGCGGGTGGTGGTCAGCGACGACGGGCCGGGCATCGCCAAGGCCCATCAAGAAAAGATCTTTCGTCCCTTCCAGCGCGTCGACGATTCGATTCATGCCCCCAGCGGAACCGGCATCGGTCTGACCATCGCGCGGCGGGCCGCGGTCCGCCATGGCGGGGCCCTGGTGCTGTCCTCGGAACCTTGCCTAGGCGGCGCGACCTTTACGTTAACCTTACCGATCGGTGATTGAATGACACATCACATCTTGATTGCCGAAGATGACGCGAACACCCGTGCCGCGTTGGCTGAAGTGCTGCGGAACGAAGGTTACCATGTCACCGAAGCCGCGGACGGACGGCATGCCAAGGACCTGTTCGATGCGTCGCCGCCCGACATCGCTTGCCTCGATGTGATGATGCCGGGACTCAGCGGCTTTGACGTTTGCAAGTACTTTCGCCAACAGTCTCCGACGATGCCGATCTTGTTCATCACGGCCAAGGCGGAAGAGATCGACAAAGTCATCGGACTGGAACTCGGCGGCGATGACTACATCGTCAAACCGTTCGGGACCAAAGAAGTGATCGCGCGAATCCGAGCGGTCGCCCGTCGCAGCCTGTCCGAATCGCCCGACACACGGGTGACGTTTTCCGACGAGCCTTTTTCGATGGGTGGACTGGAGGTGTTTCCGAAAGAGCTGCGGGCCCGCCGCGGCGACGACGCCGTCTCGCTGACCCGGCGCGAAGTTTTGATCCTGCAGACCCTGGCCGCCCGGCCGGGGGAAGTCGTCAAGCGGGCCGACTTGTTCCGATCTGCGTGGGAGGATGATCATGTCCCCAACAGCCGGACCATCGACCAGACGATCAGCCAGCTGCGAAAGCGAATCGAGATCGATCCCAAGCATCCTGAAATCGTTCAAACCGTCTACGGCGTCGGCTACCGCTACGAGTGCACCGTGGGGTAAGCATCCTGCTTGCCTCCCCTGAGAAGCAACGCTTCTGCGTCAAGCACGAGAAGACGCAAGCTGGAAGCGTACGCCACGTGGGGGCAGATTGGTGTAGAATTGGCGCGTCGTTTTGAGTGCTTCCTCCCTTGTTCTGTCCACGTGATCATGACCAACCGCCGTCAATTTCTCCAATTTGCGTCTGCCTCCGCCGC
>NZ_JBFHKV010000992.1:0-3220 GCF_041595215.1 Stieleria sp.
ATGCTGATCGACGTCAAAGATCGCGAGGTGCTGTTGGTCGATGATATTTTTGACACCGGACGGACGTTGGATCGGTTGTCGGGGATGATCAAGGACCTCGGCGCAAAATCGACCAAGACTGCGGTGTTGTTGCACAAGCATCGCGAGCATGCCGTGTCGCTGCGTCCCGACTTTGTGGCGTTTGAAATCCCCGATGAATTCGTGGTCGGCTACGGATTGGATTACTTGGACATGTACCGCAACCTGCCCTACCTGGCGGTCTTGGAGACGCACGAGATCGAAGCGACGGAGCACAAATCGAAACAGTGAGTGGTTTGGAACGCCCCGTCCGTGTTCTGTTGATCGGTCGACACTTTTGGCCGCACGGGTCGATCGATTCGGCCGGCCATCTGATGGAACTTGCCACCGGCTTGCGGCTGGCGGGGATTCAGGTGTCGGTCGTGACGCCGAAATATGCCGGCTCCTGGGCCGAGAGGTTTTCGTTTCGCGAATGCCAGGTGTATCGCCCGATTCGCATGTTTCGAACCGGTTGGACGGCACGGGGTGACCGCACGGCATCACGCTACATTCGCTACCTCCGTGACTGGATCGAATCCGACCCGACCGCGTGCGACATCGTCTACTGCGACGCCGGTCGTGAAGAAGCGATCGCGGCGGTCGAAGCCGCTCAGGCGATCGGTGTTCCCTCGGTGGTTCGGCTTTCCGGACACGGCGACTGCAGCGATTTCGAATTCTTCAAACACAGTCGCATCGGAAAGCGTTGTCGATCGGCCGTGATGGAGGCCGCTGCCGTCGTTCTAGACAGCGCCTCGGCCCATCGCCGCTGGCTGGCCGAAGGCGGCGACAAAACACGGACTCATCGCATTGCCCATGGGGTCGGTCCGACGAAGGAGCAGGGGTTGTCGAGTCTTAAAAATCTTCGCCGGGCGATGTCGCGGATCAACGGCGATCTGTTCGTCCCCGACGCCTGCTCGGTCGTGCTGTCGGTCGAACGACTGGATCGAAGTTCGGGCATCATGACACTGGTGAAATCGGCGTACCTGCTTTCCAATCACATCCCAGGATTACAGTTTTGGTTCGTCGGCGATGGCCCGCTGCGTGAAACGATCTACTCGCGACTGAAAAGCGACGGGTTGCGACAATCGATGGCGATGCCGGGCTCGTTCGGATCACCGGACGATGTCTATTCCGCAGCCGACTTGATGGTCCACGTCGGCGACCAGGGATTTGAGCATCAAGTCCCGACCGCGATCGCGGCCGGGTTGCCGCTGGTGCTGGCCAATACCGAAACGGCGCGCGAGTTTTTTGGCGTCGGCGAGTCCGATGTCCGGCGGCGGATCATCGAGCGTCGAGCCGATGCACTCCAAGCCGATTCAGAAGCCCTCGACGGGGCGTCCGAGCAAGCCGGGGCCTTGGTCTGGTGGTTCGATCCGGCTCGCCCCAAGACCCTGCGTTTCGCGATCGAGCAGATCGTCGGCAACCTGGAACAGGCTCGCCGACGCGCCCAGCAGACGCGCCGGATCATGCAACGGACCCGATCACGTAGCGACTCCATCGAGCGCTATGTCACGCTCTTTCGCCAACTCGCCGCCAAATCGCTCCCGAGCCCTTCGCAATCGACGTCGATGGAAAACGCGCAATGAAACTTCGAATCGCGCTGATCATTCCGACGATGGACCGAGGCGGTGCCGAAAAACAGCTTGCCTTGTTAGCTGAAAATCTGCCGCGCGACGCATTCGACGTGCGAGTCTTCCTGCTGACACGCGACGGTCCGAGAAGCGAATCGTTGAGACAAGCTGGAATCTCGATCACCGTGATCGGCAAACGTTTCAAGGCGGATCCGTCGGCGTTGTTTCGCTTACGACGGGCGTTGGCGGATTGGTCGCCCGACCTGGTGCACACCTGGTTGTTCGCCGCCAACAGCTTCGGCCGCGCCGCGGCGCTGCTGGCCAAGGTTCCGGTGATTGTCGCCAGTGAACGTTGCGTCGACCCCTGGAAAACCTGGTGGCATTTTCGGATCGATCGGTTTCTGGCACGACGCTCGGCTGCGATCACGACCAACAGTTCCGGGGTTCAGGAATTCTATGCGCGTCATGGCGTCGTCTCCGATCTGTTTCATGTCATCCCCAATGGCATTCCACCTCGGACGGTGACGCCGATCTCGCGTTCGCAAGCTTTTGAGCGGCTCGGCGTCTCGGTGGAGCGAAAGTTGGTGCTGGCGGTCGGCCGCCTGTGGCCGCAAAAGCGTTATCGTGATTTGATCTGGGCGGCCGAACTGCTCGCTTGCACGCGTGACGACACCACGTTGGTCGTGATCGGTGACGGTCCCCAAAAAGCTGAACTGCTGCGTTTTCGCGACTCCGTCACCATCCCCGAACATGTTCGTTTCGCCGGCGCGCGGGATGATGTGGCCGAACTGCTGCCTCATGCGGATTTGTTTTGGATCGGCAGCGAGTATGAAGGCCAGAGCAACGCGGTGATCGAAGCCATGCAGGCCGGGATCCCGGTGATCGCTTCGGACATTCCCGGCAATCGAGATTTGATCCTCGACGATCAAACCGGACGATTGGTTCCGCTGGGAGACCGCGCCGCGCTGGCCCGCGAATCACTGGATTTACTCGAGCACCCTGAAGTCGCCGATCGGCTGGGGACCGCCGCCAGGGAGCGGATCGAGGACGCGTTTTCGGTCGAGAAAATGGTCCAGCGTCACGCCCAGCTGTACCGAGATCTGGTCTCGCGATGACAGTGACGGGAGGCATTCTTTTCGGAAAGACACGCGTTGCCTGGCGAATTGACGGCAAATTCTGATAAGCCATTCCGTTCGTAACGATCAAGCCAAGGCCGGAGCGACGAAATTGATTTGAAACCGCGGTTTTGCTTCAGTTGCAAGTTGAGTGGCGGCAAAGGACAGATACCATCAGGGCATCGTTGGACGACTCGGTCAGCCAAACGGTGCCCCTCCGGGGTTGCCTGCGGACCGGTCGACCGATCCTTTGCACCAGCCTAGCTGCCTCCCCCCCTGCCAACCGGTTTAGATGGACATGCGAGAAACCCGCCGACAAACGATCGACGAAGTCGAATTAATGTTGGCCAACGCGCGGCTTCGGGATGAGCTGGAGCCGTACCGTGACGAGTCGATCGAATCGTCGATCAACCGAATGTCGCTGCAAGCCGAGAACGAATACTTGGCGTCGATGTTGGCCTGGGAACGTGCACCGGC
>NZ_JBFHKV010000993.1:0-3220 GCF_041595215.1 Stieleria sp.
GCACGCTCAAGCTCACCAATCAACTCCTTTGCGAATGCAGACTGCCGCACCGCCGGCGGATGGATTCGCTGCGACCCCGTCTGGGGTCGAGGGGATTGTGGGACGTGCTTCCCGGAGGTGGCGCTGCGCTGACCTCCGGCTACTGGCTTTGACCCCGTTCGGGGACATACCACCGCAGGCGTGAGCGGAACGGCGCGAGCGGCCTGTCGATTTAAGCCCGCACGCGTTAACAAGGGGCCACGCGGCGCTACTCGCTCACGCGTCGGGCTGTTGTGATCGCATTGAATTCAGCGCTTACTTCACGCAGAAAATCGCTTGGTTGCTGCGCAGGTAGACGCGGCCGTTTGAGATGGCCGGTGTGGCGTTGAAGTCCGATTCGTCCAACGGTTCGCTCTTGGCAATCTGCTTCATTTCGGGCGTCGCTTCAAAGACGTACGTCCCGCTGCGACGCGTGACGACGTAGAGACGCTCTCCGACTTTGATCGGTGAGGCGTACACGGGACTGCCGCCCGACTTCAGATCATCTAATCGGTCTCGCGTCACGGTTTCGCCGGTCTTGGCATTGACGACGAAGGCTTGGCCGCGATGGCTGACCCAGTAGAGATGGCCATCGAAGTACAGCGGCGTCGGGACGTAGCTGCTGTCGCGGCTTTCCCAAAGGTGATGCGTCTCGGTGATGTCCTTGCGACCGCCACGACGAATCGCGTTGGTCTGTTGTGCCGGATACCCGCCGAACGTGTAGAACGCATCCTCGCCGAGGACGACACTGGGGCTGACGTTGCCGCCGTTTCCGATTTCACAAAACCAGCGGATCTTGCCGGTCGTCGCGTTCAATCCCCACACTTCGCCGGGCATCGAGATCACCGCTTCCATCACGTCGCCTTCGCCCGGGACCAGAATCGGTGTCGCGTAACAGAGTTCCAGAAGATCGTATTCGGCCTTCCAACGTTCGTTGCCCGTCGCGGCATCCAAACCGATGATCGCCCGCGCCTCCTCGGATGCATTGACGATCAAGATCCCCTCGTGCAGCACCGGGCTTGAACCGGAACCCCATTGCCGGTTGCTGGACATCTGGCCGACGTCTTGCTGCCACACCTTTTTGCCCTCGACGGTCCAGGCGACCACGCCGGCTTTGCCGAAGAACGCATAGACGTGTTTCCCATCGCAAACCGGTGTCCCGCTGGCATAGCCGTGCTCGGTGATGTATCCCTGATACGCGTCTTCGCGTTCCGGTCCGCTGATCGCATCGGTCCAAAGCTGCTTTCCCGAGTCCGCGTCGAGACACACGATGTGCCGCTTGGCATCAGAACCGCTGCCGGAATAACAGGTCACATACACGCGATTGTCGACGACGATCGGCGACGAGGATCCTTCCCCGGGAAGTTCCACAGACCACGCCAGGTTTTCCTCGCTACTCCAGGTCAGGGGGATCGTTCCCTCCGCGATTCCCTGTCCATTAGGGCCGCGAAAACGCGACCAGTCCTCGCCGCTGGCGGTGATGGAAAAGACCGAAACGACACAGAGTGCAACAACAACAGGGAAACGCATGGGTTCAGCTCATCGAGTGTTCAGAGGAGATATGATAAAAGTTTATCCTTCCCGAGCGGTCAGTGCATCTCTCGTCTGCCCCCTCGTTTTCCGCGTTGATTTCAGCGAAACGAATATGTTGAACACCAATCACGGGGCCGCCCGGCCCGGCTTTATCGGGTCTGCTTGGCTCCTTGCGGGCTGCCTTGCGGTTCTGCTGGCAGGACGCGCCGATGGCAAACAGTGGCAGATCGGCAAGGACAGCGAGTTAAAAACGGCCCTCAAGGAGGTCGCCGCCGGGGACGCGATCGTGCTGGCCGACGGCGACTGGAAGGATGCAAAACTGACGTTCGAACAGTTGCCGGGAACGAACGAGGCACCGATCGTCATTCGCCCGCAACACCCCGGCGGTGTGGTGTTTTCCGGAGCGACGGAATTTCGGGTTTCGGGGACCCATGTCAACGTCACCGGGTTTGTCTTTCGCGATCCGGACGGCGTCAGCGATGTCGTGCAACTGCGGACGCACAGTCAACGGCTTGCGCATCATTGCCGAATCACGCAATGCTGGTTCGAACAGACCGGGGATTCCGATGCCGGGATCGAATCCCGTTGGCTGTCCATCTACGGCACCAACAATCGTGTCGACCATTGTTACTTCGGCGGCAAAAAGAGCCGAGGGACCACGTTGGTCGTCTGGGTCAGCGAGGTTGCCGAGCACCACCGCATCGATCACAACCACTTCGGTCCCCGGCCCGAACTGGGACGCAACGGCGGCGAGACGATTCGCATCGGCACCAGCGAAGTCTCCGAACTCGAGTGCGCCAGTGTCGTCGAAGACAATTACTTTTTCCGATGCGACGGCGAAGCGGAGGTCGTATCCAACAAGTCGTGTGGGAACATTTACCGGCACAACGTCTTCGATTCCTGCGCCGGTGCGCTGACCCTGCGACATGGCCATCGCTGTCTGGTTGATGGGAACATTTTTCTGGGTCGACAACAACGCGGCACCGGCGGCGTGCGTCTGATCGGCCAGGACCACCGCGTCACAAACAACTATTTCGAAGGCCTGCGCGGCGACGCCGAACGTGCCGCCCTGTGCATGATGAACGGGATCCCAAACGGGGCGCTCAACTCATACGCACCGGTTCGCGGCGCGGTCGTGGCCCACAACACCTTCATTGATTGCAAGGTGTCGATCGAAATCGGCATGGGGGCCGGCAAAAAACAATCGGCCAATCCGATTGACTGCCAATTCGTTGGCAACGTTTTCATGCCGATGAAATGGCAGCTGTTTCGAATCCATGCCGAACCGCAGGACTTCGTTTGGCAAGGGAATTTACAACAGGTCGGCGGTGATGATCGTGACACCTTCATGCAATTCCCCCGCGTCGAACTGTCCTTGCAACGCGCGGCCGATGGATTGTTGCGGCCGAGCGATGCGCGTTCGCTTCGCTGCGACGTTCCCGACATCGTCAAGAACGATCTCGATGATTTTCCCCGCGGTGCAAACGCAGTGGCCGGATGCGATGACCCCGCCACCGCGCATCGCGTCTGGCCTTCGGCGGAGAACACCGGGCCGACCTGGCGACCACGTTAGCTCCAGGAAAGGTCGTGATCGCGGAGTGGCAGATCGCGGATGCGTTTTCCGGTTGCCGCAAAGATCGCATTGCAGAGAGCGGGGGCGAAGGACGGC
>NZ_JBFHKV010000994.1:0-3219 GCF_041595215.1 Stieleria sp.
CCGCGGATCCAAACTCCGGATCGACCAAGGGGCCGACGACGTGTTTTGCATACGATGTGCTGGGGAATCTGATCGCGACCGGTGACCCACGAAACGGGGCCGACAGCTGTGACGGCAGCATTCCAGATGGTCCGCTGGTCACCGTCCGTGAATATGACTCACTGAGTCGTCTGAAGAAACGTGTCAACGCCGCCGGGTACACCGAACAGCGGGACTACGATCCGGTCGGCAATCTGATCGAACGGATCGATCCGCGAGGTTTTGTGACGACCTATGAGTATGACAAGCTGGGGCACTTGACAAAGGAAACGAGGCAAGCGGGCCCCATGGGTGAAGACGATGCGATCACACACTATGTCTACGATGCGATCGGACAACTGAGGCGACAGGTTGACCCGCGTGGCGACCAGTATTGGACGGAGTTCGAGTATGACGCCTTGCATCGATTGATTGAAACTCGGGTCAATACCTTCGACGTCAATTTGAACGGTGAAGTGCTGCGAACGAAATTCACGCACGATAAAGCGGGCAACGTGGCCACGATCACCGATCCGCGGGGCGACTTCTTTACGGTCGAGTACGAACACAATGCGAAGAATCGAGTCGTCAAGCAGGAGATGAACACGGGCTCAGAAGATGCACCCGGTCCGCGTTCCATCCGTCGGTACGGCTACGACGCGGCGGGGAACCAGACGAGTATCGTCGATCCGCGTGGAACCTATTACACGACCACCATGACGTACGACGAGCGTGGCATGTTGTCGGAAATCTCGCAGCCCACCGGGAATGATGTCGCCCCCGGCGCGCCTGCGATCACGTCGTACACCTACGATGGGGCAGGGCGCACCAAGACGATTGAGTTGCCTTGGGTCAATACCCCGACCAATCGTGGAATGGTGACGTACGAGTATGACGCGCGGGGGCTGATGATCGCGGAGATTGATCCGGAAGAAAACCGTGTCGAATATTCGCATGATGCAGCCGGGAATGTGGTGCACATCAAACGGTACGGAGACGAATTCACCGCGTCGCGCGAAGAGACCTTTGTCCCCGATGCGCTAGGTCGTACCGCGTTGATCATCGATGCCGACGGTCGCGAAACAAGAATGACCTATGACGAAAACAATAACCTGACACGTGTCGTCGGTCCGATGCTGAGCCCCGATGGCACGCCGTATGAACAAACTTGGACCTACGACGCTCAGAACTTCCCGATCACCCACACCGACGCCGAAGGGTATACCACGACCACTCGTTTTGACCTCGTGGGCAACCCGATCGAAACCACCGATCCGCGCGGTCCGTTCTTTACCACGTACGTGACGTACGATGCGCGGAATCTGCCATTGGAAACGCGTCGGCCAGCGGGCGCGGCGGCGGATTCCGGCCAGTACCTGGTGGACCAATTCTTTTACGACGGTGCCAATAACCAGATTCGTCACGTCGATCCGCGCGGACCCGCATTTGCGACGACCGTCGAATACGACACGATGAACCACCCGGTCAAGACCATCCGCGCGGGTGGAGACGCCGATAATCCGACCGACCACGTGGACGAATTCGAATATGACGTGGCGGGTAACCGTATCGCTTATACCGACCCGCGTGGTGAGGAATTCACCAGTCATTACACGGTGGATTTCGCCGGCCGAACATTGACCTCGGAGTACCCCAGCGGTGACCTGGGGACACAAGATACCGTCAGCGATCAAAAGCTCTATGACGGCATGGGCAATTTGATTCGGCACGTCGACATCGGTGGCGAAGACTACGTCACGACCTTCCAGTACGACCTGCTCGGCAGGCAGGTCTTGATGACCGATCCGGTCAATGAATCCGAAGCCTCGGTCTACGATGCGTTCGGTAACGTGGTCACAGTGACTAATACACATGGCACGACACAGTTTCGCTATGACGCCTTGGATCGCAATGTTTTGACGATCGACGCGCTCGGTCACGAATCGTCCAGCCGCTACGAGGCCAACGGCAGTCGCCGGATCGATACCAACCCACGCGGTTTCGAATCGAAGACGATTGTCGATGGATTGAACCGAATCACTGTCCACGAAGACGAAATCGGTGGAATCACTGAGACGACCTACGACGGTGTCGGTAACGTCGTGTCGATGACCGACCCGCGCGGCATCGAAACGGTGCTCGAGTACGACGCGCGAAATTTGTTGGTCGCATCGACCTCGGCGGCGGGAACCGATGAGGCGCTGACCCGAACGATGCAGTACGACGTACTTGGCAATCTGATTGCAGAAACCGATCCGCGCGGTGGTTATTTCACAACCAACTACATCTACGACAACCTGAGCCGTGTTGTGGAAATCCAGATGCCGGCCGGGCTTCCGGGCAGTCCCGGGATCGCGACACCAGGTTATGAAGACAAGCTGGTTCGCAAGTTGACGTACACGCCTTTGGGAAGCGTTGCCAGCGAGACATCAACACGCGGTGCGTTCTACGAGACGATTTACAGCTACGATCGACAGAACCGATTGGTGCAGATCGATCGAGAGGTCGGTACGCCGGGAGCCTCCCAAACGGCAACCGTTTTGCAGGAGTACAACGATGCCGGCAACTTGATTTCCATGACCGACGCCAACGGATTCGTCACCAACAGCCAATACGACCTGAAGGGACGCCGGACGCGACAAGAGATTTTGTCGGACGATGAAGCTGCCGGGGCCGAAGGGAAATTTGTTAATCGCTGGGAGTACGTCGACCGGGCCGATGGGTATTCGGTCCAATACTACGACGCCACGGGAAAGCTCGACACCGAGACCGTCTACGATGCGCTCGGACGTGCGACGGCAATCAACAGTCGCTCGGAAGAACCTGTCACCTTGGACTATGACGAAAACGGGAATTTGATCGCCGAAGCAAGCGGTCGCGTGTCGTTCACCTATCAATACGACCCTTTGGATCGCCGCGTTGTGGCGACGGATACCGACGGGAATTCCTCTCGGTTCGAGTACGATGCCAACGGTAACCTGGAGCGGGTCTTTGATGCGTTCGACGTCTTGATTGATGATTCGCAATATGACCTGCATGACCGTCGTACTTCAACGACCAATGCTCTTGGACAAACCACCCACTACGCCTACGACGGCGCCGATAATCTGGTTTCCGTTCGCGATTCAGCCGACAATGTGACCAGCATGGTTCGCGACGCGTTGAATCGATTGCGTAGCGAAACGACCAGTCAAGGCATTC
>NZ_JBFHKV010000995.1:0-3217 GCF_041595215.1 Stieleria sp.
CCCGCGACTGGCCTTCCCCGCCGCCCAATACGCTCGGGAAGGGGTTTTTGCACAGTTCCAAGTCACCGGCGCGGACTTTGACGGCGGATCCCTCGAATTGACCGCCAGCGATGTTCCCGGCGGTGCACTCTTTGACGCCAGCACGGGAGTGTTTCGATGGCAACCGCGGTACGACCAAGCGGGGACGTACCACGTCACCTTCACGTTGACCGATTCCGAATCCGCATCGGATTCGATCACCGTCCCGATCGTGGTCGAAAACGTCAATCGCGCGCCGGTCATTGAGAGTCGCCATCACCAGGTCGTGGTGGGCAACTTGCTCGATTTCACGATCGCTGGAACCGATCCCGATCTTGATGACACGTTGACCTTCTCTGCGTACGGATTACCCACCGGCGCGCAACTCGATCCGGCCAGCGGACGAATCACTTGGGTGCCGAACCCTGGACAACTCGGACGCACGATCATCGACGCCCGTGCCAGTGACGGTCTGGCCGAAACCAAGCACACCATCGTGATCGATTCGGTCGCGACGCCGCAGCTGCCCGACGTCCGCATCGTCACCACACCCAGTTTCCCCGCATTGCCCGGGCAAACCGTACGGGTGGACGTGATCGCCGACGGCTTCGCACCGATTGATTCGCTGGGGCTGACGCTGGACGGCGTGCCGGTCGCGTTGGATGCCAACGGACGAGGCGAGATTGTCGCCGGAGTTCCCGGGAAACAAACGCTGGTCGCGACCGCCACGGATGTGGACGGGTTTGTCGGTTCGACCACCGAAACCCTTCGTGTACGAGATTCCGCCGACAAGACTCCTCCTCAACTGGCGCTCTCGTTCGGTGGCGTGACGACGGCGACCGAACCGCTCGATCTGATCGCGTCGGTCGTCGACGTCAATCTCGACAACTGGGTACTGGAGATCGCATCACGCGGTTCGAATGATTTCCGCCCACTGGTCGAAGGTGAATCGACCGGTGACGGATTCGTGTTGACGACGATTGATCCGGCCACGATTGCCAACGGCATTTACACGCTGCGGCTGTCGGCACGCGACATCAGCGGCCGGGGCAGCGAAACGACGATCGATCTGGCCATCAATTCGGCAGTGAAATCCGACGCCTTTGTCCGCACGGACGTCGATGCGACGATCGTGGTGGGCGGGAAAACGTTTGAGTTCGCCCGACAGTACGATTCACTCGCGCAAAACGTGACCGGACGACTCGGCGACGGTTGGCGTTTCACGTTCGGCGAAACTCGATTGCAGCTCGGTATCACGCCGCAGCAACGCGCCGGTGGCGGCGATCCGATCGCCCTCGAATCGATCGGCATTTATTCCGCGCTGTCCGCCGGTGACCGCGTTTATCTGGATTTGCCCGATGGGACCCGCGGGGGATTCACGTTCGAACCGGTTGCCGTCCAGCCGTTCGACCAGAACGACTCGCTCTTGTTCTACCGGCCGAACTGGGTGGCCGATGATGGCGTCGACTTTGCACTTGAATCACTCGATCGATTGCTCGTCGCCGGTGGCAATCGCTACTATGACCAGGAAACCGGCCAGCCCTATCATCCGGCGAACGACGTGTTGGGCGACCAGGCCTATCGGTTGACGTACCCCAGCGGAAAAGTCGACGTGCTGGACGGAAACGGTCGCTTGGCGCGGCAGGTTTGGCCCGACGGTGACGTTTGGCACTTCAGCGACAGCGGGATCAGTTTTTCCGACGGGACGTTCATTCCGATCGTCACCGACGACGCCGGGCGTGTGGAATCGATCCGACTGCCGGCCGGGCTTTCCAGTCTCGGCGATCTGCACTACGTCTATGACGACGCCGGTCGGCTGATCGAAGTCGCCGCGGTCGCAGTGCCACCGACCGGAGATCCGCCCGTCTCCCTGCATCGCTACGGTTACGAGTCGCGCAGCGGTGGCGCGTTGACGGTGGCGACCGGCATCGGTGGCGAAAACACTTCTTACCCCAGCGGGCTTCCCCTGACCGGTGATCTCGGCCGGGCGATCGATTTCAGCGGCGCCGAAATCATCAACGAACTCGAAGCCGGGCAGGCACACCAATATGCCTTTACGATCGATCAAGACCAGTTGCGTTCGACCGGCGAACAAGTCGTCTGGGTGCGGGCGATGGTGGAAAGGTATCGAAGTCCGTTTGTTGCGGGAACACCGAGCATCGCCGGGCTTTCACCGATCGCACGGAGCGTCGACGAAGACCGTACCGTCGCGTTGTTCGCGATCGATCGCGCCGATCAGTATGTGCTGGACGTCCGCGGAGCGTCAGACGACGACGACGGGCGTTACCAACTGTTCCTGGATGTCGTCGGTGACATCAACCGCGACGGCGCCGTCGATGGTCTCGACAGCGAATTGATCTTCGAGTCGTTTGGCACCTTTGTCGGCGATCTGGAATACAACCCCTACGCGGATTTTGATTCCGATGGTGCGATCACCGTCGCGGATTCCCAGTTGTTGGCCGCCAACTTCGGGTTCACGTCCGATTTCGCCGCCTTGTCATTGACCGATCGATTCGTGACCGATCCGCTGTTTCCGATCTACCAGCCGGATCCGGTTTCGGGGACGCCGCCCACGATGGAGACCCCGGTCGATCCGTCGACGGGAACCGACACGCGCATCACACCGGCGCCGGAACCCGTGCCCGCGGTCGATCCGCCGACGCTGATTCCGATCTCGCTGGCACCGACCGACGGCGCGGCGTTTGCCATTCGCAACGGGCTGTTCGATGCCGCGGGCGACCAATGGAGCGTCGGTGGAGACGTTTCGTTTGACGATGGGACCGCAACCCTTCACGAGACGCTTGGTGAGCGGACGTCTGTGCGGCAAGCGTTCTTTGTCCCCGGTGATGCATCGATCCTGCGTTTCACCGTGACGGGTTTGACCCTTGCCGCGACCGATGCGCGAACGCCCGATGCCTTCGAAGTCGCCTTGTTGGACGCGACGTCCCTGGCGCCGCTGGCCGGTCAACTGGCCATCGGCAACAGCGACGCACTGCTCAACATCGCCTCCGACGGACCGTACACGGCAGCTTCGTCGGTACCGGTGGGCGACGCCGATTCCGTCGATCCGTCCGCCGATCTGGGTGGAACCATTTCGGGGGATCGCTTGCTGGTGCAAATTGATTTGAACGCAATCCCGGCGGGTACTTTGGCTGTGCTTTCGTTCGATCTGTTGGGATTCGCCGAAACTCACAGCGAG
>NZ_JBFHKV010000996.1:0-3215 GCF_041595215.1 Stieleria sp.
GGCATTCGGTTGCATCGTCTTCGCGGAGTTCGCTGGCGATCATCCCTCCGGCACGCGGTTGATCGTCCAGTAGATCTCCTCTTCAAACGCCTCGCCGTCGCGCGCCTTCAGTTTTAGCAGGACGTGGACTTGATCAACCGGTTCCAGGTCGGGGATGTTCAACAACACGCTCTTGCCGTCGCTGCCCAACGACACGCTGGTCACGTTCATTTTGTCGACACCGATTTCACCGGTCTCGGGCGAATACATTTCTGAGCCGTACGATTTGGCCCATCGATAATTCCAGTGGGTCACGTCGTAGGATGCCAGATCGGTCGCCGACGGGATGTCGAGCGGGAAATTGAATTGCAGCTTCAATCCCTCCGCCTGGACTTTGCAATCGCTGACCATCTTGTGCGGCTTTCCGGTGTACCGCAGCCGCTGGATCCCTTTGTCGTCTAATCCGATCCGGCCGCCGCCGTTCCAGCCATGCAACCCGGTGGCATAGACTTGGCCGTCGGCCGGATTCACTCGGGCTCGCATGATGCCGGTGCTGAAATCAAACGGCAACTTGATGATCGCGGCTTGAGACACGTCGGGAAAATCCTGGATCATCGTGTAGTACATCCAGCCCTTGCCGAAACTGGTGTGCAACAGGCGCCCCGACAGAGGCCCCCAACGCTCGTCGTCGACCCATGCCTGGCCACCGCACGAGTTGTCGAATTCTTGCGGCATCCAAACCAGCGGCGGATCGAACGAATCCGGCGGAACGACTTGTTTAAGGTCGATGGTGCCGCCACCGGGGGCCCACATGCCGGGGATCGAATAGTTGCCGACCCAACCGTAAAAACCGCCGGACCGCAGCAGACTGATCTTCGACGCCGGCGTCCATTGCCCTTGATTGTCGCTGGCGACCACGCGGCCGTCGGGCAAACTGCCCATCCCGTTGGGCGTGCGAAACCCGGTGCAATACACCTCTCGATGCCGCCCGTCGGCCGACACCTTGATCACCGCGCCGGGGATGTCCGAGTCCGTCCCATGCCCGCTTTTGGCGTAATAAAAATTGCCTTGATCATCGGTTTGCAAATCAAAATTGAAGGCATGGAAGTTGACCGAAACGTCTTGATCGGCGCTGTAGCTTTCATAAAAGTCCGCTTCGCCATTGCCGTCGGCATCGTGCAGTTTGACCAACCGGTCCTTGCAGGTGACGAAGACGTTCCCGTCCACGATCTTGACGCCGAACGGTTCGTACAAGCCGCCGGCGAATCGTTTCCATTTCAAGTTCAGCAAGTCGTCGTCGATTCCCGAAACGATCCAAATGTCGCCACCGTGTGTCGCAACGGCCATCCGTCCATCGGCAAAGAAGTCCAGTGCCGACGTGCGAAACCAGGTGTTCCACGGCGTGGCGTCTGGAATCGTGATCGTGTCGAGCGCATAGGCACCTTGTTCCAATCCCAGATACCCGGTGGTCGTCAACACGTCGGGCCACAGCAGCGGTCCGCCGGTCGTCAGGCGGTCAAAGTCCACCGGCGGTGATGTCGACGGAGACTCGGCGAGGAAGGTTTTGAATTGCGACAACGACACGTGCTCGTCCGCTCCGTCGGCGTCTTCGACGGAATCACCCGCGAGACAGTAAACGTCAACCTGTCGCGTTTGATCACTGGCCGGAATCACCAACCGCAATCGATGCTTCGCATCGACCTGCCATTCCAGCCCATCGACATCACCGGTCACGGCCGCGGCGGTGAACTCAGCCATCGTGTCGTCGGCGCCGTCATTGCCCGCCGGGGAAGCGACCAACGCGATCACCGCCCCCGCGTCTGCGGCGCGGGCATCACCATTGCCTGTATCCGCGTTGCCGTTGATTGGCACGAGCATCGAGTGATTCCGCGATGCGTCGCCTTGGGCGGCCGACAGCACCAGTTCCTTGCCTGGGCCAATCCGCAGCGAATGACGGACGGAGTTTCGCAGTGCGCCCTGTTGCGGCAACTCCAGGATCTCGCGGCCGTCGATGCGATAGCGCAGCACCAACTGATCGCCGTGCAAGTAATGCCCGCGATAGTCCATCCACCGTTGCGGCATCGGCCCCCGCGGCAGCAAGTTGTCCCGCGGATAGTCGAGGGTTTCGTCGTGTCCCCATTGCCAACCGGCCAAGGCATCGAGCACCTGGCCGTCGGGATTGGCGGTTCCCTCGCCGCGTGCCCGAACGTGTTGCGTGTTGCTGAGGTCCAAAAACCCGTCGCGCCAGATGCCAGCCTGGTTCATCGTGTGCAAGTCGTACGAGACGGTTAGGTCACCAAGCTTGACCGTCAGAACGCTGCTGAATTTTCGTTCCAATTGGGACGCCAAAGCGGGACCAAAATCGCGCTGCACGTTTTCGATCTCCGTGCCATCCTTGGTTCCCTTGGGCAGCCCCGCCAAGTAGTCCTTGTCGACCTTGAAGTAGTCTGGGTTGGACGGCTTCATGAACTGCTCGCGGATGTAGTGCACGACCTGATAACGTTCCTTGGGCGTCAGGTGCGACATCGGCGCCATCAACCCGTTGCCGCGCGTCAGGGTCATGAACATGCGATACGGGTCGCTACCGAACTTCAGCTTTTGAGTTCCGAAAGCGCGCGCCGTAGGCAAGGAGGGTGTGTTGCCGTCGCTGCCGTGACAATTAAAACAATAGCCGTGATAGATTCCTTTGCCGGTTTCGAAGTCACGGGAACGGAACCCGCCGATGATGCCCGCATGATCTAGATCTTGGGAATCATCTTTGACCGCCAACTGCTCCGGTCGCGGTTTCAAAGCGGCGAAGCGTTCGGGACCACCGGCGGCGACTTCGGTGACGAAGCGGACCAGATCCAGAAAATCCCGCTGGTCACGCAGCGACGCGACAAGGCCTTCGGGCATCATCGATTTGGACGCCGGCTTCATCTGCACAATGTCATCACGCTCGATCGTGGTCTCGCGGGTCAAGTCCGATGCCGAGCGCAGCGTCACGGTGTCGTCGGTCGTCGTTGCGATCAAGCCCGTCACCACCGACCCGTCTTCCAACAACAGGGTGTGAGTTTGAAAGCCTTCGCGAATCTTCTTGGACGGATCCAGCAACGATTCGATCACATGCTGCTCGGTGACTGGGCCGATCGTGGCCAAATCGGGCCCGAGTGGCGTCGCATCGTCCCCGCTGCCATGGCATTTCACGCACGCCGCCGCGGACTTGTAGAACACCAACGCGCCGCGACGTGCGTCCC
>NZ_JBFHKV010000997.1:0-3212 GCF_041595215.1 Stieleria sp.
CCTCCCTCTCCCTCCCACCCCACACACCGCAATGATGCGTGCTTCATCGCTGCCTCTCGGCTTCTTGCTCTGCTGCCTTGGCTCCGCGGCGTTTGCCGAGCCAACCGATCCAGACCAGTCCGTCAGTTTCGCACGTGACATCGCTCCCATCTTGCAGCGCAACTGCGTCGCCTGTCACCGCGCCAAACAGGCCGAGGGCGGACTGTCGCTGGAGACACACGAGGCGATCCAGGCCGGCGGCGACAGCGGTTCGTTACTCGTTGCCAAGCAACCCGAATCGAGTGTGCTGTATCTGCGCGCCAGCGATGACGACGATCCGATGCCACCGGACGACAACACGGTGGGCGCCAAACGATTGACACCGGAGGAACTTGCGTTGCTGCGGACCTGGATCAACGAGGGCGCAGTCTTGGACGCACACGCCGTCGACGATGCGATCGATTGGCAACCCATCCCCGATTCGATTCGCAACAGCTATTCACTCGCCGTTTCACCGGACAACCGCTTGGTCGCCGTCGGGCACGCCAATCGCGTTGAACTGCGCGATGCACAGTCCGGCCAGCACGTTGGAAATCTGATCGACGAAAGCCTTCCCCAGCCCGGCGTCGCGGACTTTGACGTCGTCCAAGCCATTGCATTTTCCCCCTGGGCCGATCGCATTGCCACCGGCGGCTACCGAACCGTTCGAATCTGGAAACGACAACCGACCGAGCCCGCCATTCCGCTCGCCCTTCGCCACGCATCCGGGCCAACCACCGTCAGCCCCGACCGGGGTTCGGTCGCAGTCGTCAATGCCATCGGTGACGTCGAAATCTGGCAGACCGCGTCACAAGAATTGCGGCACACGCTGCCGAGTCTTGGACGGGTCGCCGGGATCACCTGGTCGCAAAGCGAACAACTGGTCGTGGGATACGAAAGCGGAGACATTGGCATCTATGGTGCTCAAGACGGAGCATCCATCGCGCGGCTGAAGCTGGATCATGCCATCGCTGCGGTCGCACAAAGCCGCGACGGCAACTTCGTCGCCTCGCTCGGCATTGACGGTCAAGTCCGGTTGTTTGACGGTGACCAACCGCATCCCTCGCAAACGATCGACGCGATCAGCGATGCCACCTCGATTGCGTTTTCCGCTCCCGGCACCTTGGTCGTCGGCACCGCATCGGGCGTTGTCAAACTGATCGACGCAGCGTCTGACAAGGTTGTGCTTGAACTTGCCCACGGTTCGCGCATTCAAGCACTCGCCATCGACAAAGCGGGAAAGACGCTCGTCACCGGTGGTAGCGATGGGATCGCAAAACGCTGGGACCTCGCTGACGGAAAACTGATGCAGACGTATCTCGGTGACCGCCAATCGCAGCTTCAAATCGCCTCGCTGGATCGGGACGTCAAACGCGAACAGTCGTGGCTACAAACACTCCAGGGCAAGACGAAAGAACTCAATCAATTGCTGGAAAAGGAAGAAGCGGCGTTGGCCAAAGTGACCGAGGCTCGTGAAAAAGCGGTCAAAGAACTCGATGAAAAAGCCAAGCAGCGAGACGAAACGGCCAAACAGATCGCGGGCACCGAAAAAAGCATCGTCGAGGCCCAAGCGAAGATCGACGCAGCGACGCGGGCCGCGGCGGATGCCGAAGCCTTGATCGCCAAGAATCAGGCTCAAATGGAAGCGTTGAAAACCGCGTTGCAGCCGCTGGAACAACAATCCGCGACGGCCGTCACGCAAGTTCAATTGGCCCAGGCGAAAGTCGACGAAGCCAACCGAATGCTGGCCGCCGCGAAACAGTCGGCCGAGGTCATTGCAAAGCAAGTCGAAGCAAAGAAAACCGAACTGGCCAGCGTCACGCAATCCAGCGCCGTCGCCGGTGAAACCCTGACGAAGTCCAAAACGGCGGCGGCTGAATCGGCCAAGCAACTCGAATCCGCCAAAGCAACGCTCACCAAACAGCGCGAGTCCCTTGCCGCGGTGGAGAAAGAGGTTGAAAAGAAACAGGCCGACGCTGCCGAGCGCGAGCAAGCGTTGGTGACGGCAAAAAAGACACGTGATCGGGCGTCCGCGAATCTGCCCAAGCACCAAGAGATTCTGCGGAAGCGAAGCAATCGTCTGACGGATCTAGAACATCGCCACGCCAGCGCCGTGGATCGCCAGAATCAATCCGCCGCGATCGCATCCATCGCGTTGTCCGACGACGAGTCGTCGGTCGTCGTGGTAGACGTCGATGGCGGCGTGCGGACCTTTCAATTGACCGATGCAAAGCCGCTGGAACGGATCCAGTTTGCCAACTCCACAGGCTCCGACGTTCTCGCCGACGCCTACTTCCTGGATCAACATCAGCTGGTCGTCCATCGTCGCAGCGGACCGCCCCTGATGATTGATCCTCGGCAGCGATGGATACTCGATCGGACGATCGGTGGGCTTGAGTCCGATCTTATTTCCGACCGCGTGACGTCCTTGGATTTTCGCGGCGACGGGCAATCGATCGCGATCGGCAGTGGGACACCCAGTCGTCGAGGACAAGTGTTGATCGTCGCCACGTCCAGCGGTGATGTCCTTCGACGATTCGACGATCTGCACAGTGATTCGGTGTTGTGTGTTCGTTTTTCGCCCGATGACCGGCTGCTGGTGACCGCATCGGCCGACAAGACGATCCGCTTGTTGGATGTGCAGACCGAAGAAGTTGTCGGCGCACTCGACGGACACACCCATCATGTCCTCTCGGTGGCCTGGAAACAGGACGGTCGCCTGATCGCCAGCGGAAGCGCAGACGGAACGATCAAGACATGGGACGTGGAAACCGGCCAACAAAAACGCACCATCGGCGGATTCCCCGATGAAGTCACCGCGGTGGAATTTGTGGGCGACAGCACGCGAGTGGCCAGCAGCTGTGCCGACGGACAATTGCGGATTCACGAAACCAACAACGGCGGTGCGGTCGCCGCGGCGGCAGCCCCGGGCGATTTCCTGTTCACCCTTGGAATCAGCACCGACGCGGGCCGCGTGTTTGCCACCGGACAGACCGGCGCCGTCCACGTCTGGCAAACCGAAGGGTTGAAACCCGCCGGGCAATGGTAGCCGTCGGACGGAGGATTTCCAGAACTCTCATGCTTCGGCCAAATTTGAATTGAGGGTTGTGGTTGTCGAGCGGGAAAAGGGGCAGGCTGTCGCTTGCGGAGCGATGAAAGGAGCACTGAGCCCACGGATAGCAGCGCGAACCCAC
>NZ_JBFHKV010000998.1:0-3194 GCF_041595215.1 Stieleria sp.
CGTCATCTCCGGCACCGACGTGAAGGCGATCAAGACCATCACCAACAGCCCGATCCCGATCGCCGCGTACAAGAAGCGAATGGGCATCTCGTCGTTGTAGGCGGTTACGCCCGAGTCTTTCTGCTGACCCGCCGCGTGCATCGACTTGAACGCGCTGGCGATCAGCGGAAACGCTGCAACAATGCCGCCGACCGCGGCACCGATCAGCATGCCGATCCCCAAAGGCTTGTATAGGACGCCACGCATTTGATCGGGCGAGGACACCATCGCCGCAACGCCTTCGCTGCCGAATTGGCTCAGCAGCGGTGAGAGCAACAGGTAGCAGATGAACCCGCCGCAACCGAACCAGAACCCGCCTTTACCTGAAAGGTACCCGACGCCGATCGTCATCACGGAGAGATAGAAACTGATGTTCAACATCGCCGGCAATCCGAATTGTGTGCCCGCGTGCCAGTCGCGGTCTTCGCCCATCAAGGCCAGGACCAATAAATGGGCGACGCCGGAGAGCAACGCTCCGCCGAGCAGCAACACGGCTTTGCGAACCCCCGCGCCCGGTGATTTCAAAATTGTGGCGACGGCGATCCCGCCCGGATACGCCAAGCGATCAAAGTCGATCATCTGCTTGCGGAGCGGAATCACAAACGCCAATCCCAACACGCAGCCGGTGATGCAGGCCAAGATCATCAGCGGCGTGTTGAAATTCGCGACCGACTCAAAGCCTTCGGTGCGGCTGAGGATGAACAACGCCGGCACGGAGAACATGATGCCGGAGGAGGCGCCGTTGACCGCCGACGCGATGGTCTGGTTGATGTTGTTTTCGACGATGCTGGTCCGCCGCATCACGCCGCGCAAGACGCCCCAGCCGAGAATCGCCGCCAACTCGGAGCCTTCGATTGCAAACCCCAGGATCAGCGCGGCGTAGCCGATCGAAACCGCGATCAACGCACCGATCGCCCATCCGACCAGAACAGCCGTCCAAGTGAACTCGGGGTACGGCCCGTGGCGCACCGGGATCGACCCCTCCGCACTGGGAATCGACCGGGCGTCTTGTTGAGAATCAGAGTCCGACATCGGCCAGCACAACTCCTGGGGCGGCATGAAGTGGCATCAGCCTATTGCAATCTGATTCGTGTCGCAAGTTATGTCCGTCATCAACCCGTGCAGGCAACGCTGTGAAGCATTTTTTAGCGGTAGGGCGCGAGCCCTCCGGTGTTTCGGGAACGATGAGAGACCGGAGGGCTTGCGCCCTGCCGCTAACACCTCGTCGAACGCAGGGAATGAATGCTTCACAGCGTTGCCGTGCAGTCGTGATTCATTGCCAGGGGCACCCACCAGATTGCATAGCGCAGCAAGGCAGCTTTGCGGTAGACTTGCAGCACAACGGTTCCTGTCGCCCAGATCACTCTTCCGGCAATCATCTCTCCCATGAGCTACAACTTCACGCACCTGACCGATTTGGCCCAAGAGGTCGAGCCACCTGACGATGGTATTCTGACTCGCACATTGCACAACGATGACGACGTGAAGGCCGTGATTTTCGGGTTTGGAAAGGATCAGGAACTGTCCGAGCACACCGCGTCGATGCCGGCGATCTTGCATTTCATCCAAGGCGAAGCCACGCTCACGCTCGGTGAGGAAACGGTCCAGGCACAGCCGGGAGGCTGGATTCACATGGCCCCCGGTTTGAAACACAGCGTCCAGGCCAAGTCGCCGGTGATCATGTTGCTGCTGTTGCTGAAAAAGAAGTAGGTGGGAAGATACGGAATCTTCTCCGCAGGAACTTTCGCTTCAATCACGACAGCACCAATGTCGCACAAGAAACCGAACCTGCCCGAAAAGACCTGCGCACGCTGCGGAAGAGCCTTCACGTGGCGGAAGAAGTGGGCCAAGTGCTGGGATAACGTGAAGTACTGCAGCGAGAAGTGCCGTCGTCAGGCGCGAACGTTGGCTCCTGATTCGGCGCAGACTCCGCCGTGATGCCTAGGTGATGACCGCGTCAACATCCCAATGACTTTGGCCATCAGCGACCTTGGCCATCAGCAGCAGCCAAGGCGTCGCGTGAAGCACAGATCAAATACGCACACCACTGGCTAACGGAGTGTTCGTGACGTTGAGAAGGTAAGTGTGTGGATCGGCACGATCTTGGTGATGTGGGGCACGCCGAATTCGTTGGACCAGTATTCGATTTCATCCGCAAAGTCTTCCGCTTGTGCACGCTTGGCGAATGTCGCCTCGTAGCTCCACTGCGGCTGGACGGCCTGTTCGATGATTTCGTAATCGGTGATTTTGCCATCTTCGATTTGGTTCTCGGCGGCATGGTGGGCACTCCACCAGCTGGAGAATTTCCAAACGCCCATGTCCGACCATGAACCGTGGTCCACGCTGCCGGTCCACTGAAAGCGGTGAATGAAGTCCCAGGTGCCGGTGTCGGCGTCGCGGCCGACGATGACAAATTCGGTTTGCCCGGTGACATCCGGAGCCGAATAGACTTCGTAGTCGTACATCATGTCCAGGAATGCGGTCCTGGAGATCGTGGGCTCGGCGGCGATCACGTCTGGCTTGACCGTGGTGATCGGCTGGATGGAGTCGCCCCGCGGGGCTTCGGCGTGAGCCATTGAGCCGAGGCAGGTCAGGATCACAGCAAACGACATGCAGAGAAAGGGTTTCATGGTCACCGCTCGTGGTTCGGGGTTCGGAAAGACAGACGCCCTGTCCAGAACTCCAAGCGAAACAGCGGGGGCGGTGTTACAGGAATCCGCGATCGCCCTCGAGAGGAGTCCGGTTGACTACGAGTGACGTCAGAATGGTGTCACTCGGTGATCGGCGAGGTGTTATCGGTCTGACTGCGCCTGGGCTGGTCCGGGGTTTTTCTTGGCGAATCAATTTTTTTTGAAACACCGTGAAACATGGGGTGAAACCTCGGTTTTGCATGCATTTTTGGCCTTTCGATCGGCTCTCGGCACGCCGGCTGCGTTTGTCTCGTTCCAGCGGAAACTGGTTCCGCTGGTTTGGACACTTTTCACGGAGCCCCCTTCAATGACCCTTCTCTCAAAAACGTTTGCCACTTTCGGATTGCTCGCCGCGTTCGTTTCCCCGTCTGCTTTCGCCGACACCTACCGGCACATCGACGACTTGGCCAGTGACATCGAACGAAAGTCGCGTCAGATCGAGAAGGAAGTGCGGCACTATCGCCA
>NZ_JBFHKV010000999.1:0-3187 GCF_041595215.1 Stieleria sp.
CGGGATGTTCGACGACATCACGCTGCCCGACTTCTCGGCGCTGTCACAATTCAAAGCCTGGAAGTGGGCGATGATGTTCTTCATCATCGGCAGTTTGGAATCGTTGCTCAGCGCCAAAGCGATCGATCTGTTGGATCCCTGGAAACGCAAAACCAACATGGACCGTGATATTGTCGCCGTCGGTGCGGCCAACCTGTGTGCGGCGAGCATCGGCGGATTGCCGATGATTTCCGAAATCGTGCGTTCCAAAGCCAACATCGACAACGGCGCCCGGACGCGGTTCGCCGATTTCTGGCACGGCATTTTTCTGCTCTGCTGCGTCGCGTTGATTCCCACCGTGCTGCACCGGATCCCGCTGGCGGCCCTGGCGGCGATGCTCGTCTACACCGGGTACCGCTTGGCCCACCCGGCGGAGTTCGTGCACGTCTGGCGGATCGGCAAAGAGCAGTTGGCGATCTTTGTCACGACGATGTTCATGGTGTTGGCGACGGATCTGTTGATCGGGGTGGCCGCCGGCATCCTGCTCAAGATCATCATCCATGTCTCCAACGGCGTCCCGCTGGGATCGCTCTTCAAACCCTATCTGGAAGTCGAAGAGGTCGATGCGCAAACCAGCCGGATCATCGCCCGCCAATCAGCGGTCTTCAGCAATTGGATTCCCTTCAAGCGGCAGATCGAAGACGTCGGTTTGGTCCAGCGCCGCAACCTGATCGTGGATCTGTCCGACGCCAAACTGGTCGACCACAGCGTGATGGAAAAGCTGGTCGAACTGGAGCGGGATTTTGAGCAGGAAGGCCTACGATTCGAGGTCCGCGGGTTAGATTTTCTGAAACCGCTTGCCGACAATCCGCACGCGGCGAGAAAACGCAGTCTGCCGCGAATGCGACGGGTCACGGTGACGGCGTCGGAGTCCCTCGAAGACACGTTGATCGAACAATTCATCGCCTGTGGGGCCTGTGGTTACACCGCGATCCCCTGCCGCGGAGCGGGGCGGCACGGTCTGCAGACGGGATTGTCCAGGCAGGATCAGGTGCGGTTGGAATTGGTGGTGTCCGCCGCCGTTTGCGAAGCGATGCTGGACATGCTGCGGCGTGAATTTGTGGACCGACATTCGATCACGATCTGTGTGGAGAATGTCGAGGTCCTTCGCGCGGACGATTTTATGCCCGACGATATGGCACGAGCCGAGGTGGTCGCCCACGATTGATTCGGCTCGGATCGCCTCCGACTCGCCATTCGCTTTGGGAAAACGCTTTCAAGTGAAACGTCTGCAGAAATTGCTAAAGCGTTTTGAGCTGCATTCGCTGGGAAAATGGATCTTGCTGGCGTCGTTGATCGGCTTCGTCGCGGGGCTCGGCGCGATCGCGTTCGATGTGCTCGGCCAGTTCGTCGTCCGTTATTCCCTGACCGAGTTCGCCGGCTATCAACCGCTCGATGCGGCCGGAGAACACAACCGATTTGAACACCGCTCGGATTTCTTTTCGCCTTGGATGATCGTCGTCGTGATGGCCGTCGGCGGTTTGCTGTCGGGGACGCTGGTTTACGCGTTTGCCCCCGAAGCGGAGGGTGCCGGGACGGATGCCGCCATCGACGCGTTTCACAACAAACGGGGCAAGATTCGCGCGCGGATCCCGTTCATCAAGACGCTCGCCTCGGCAATCACGTTGGGGACCGGCGGATCGGGTGGTCGAGAAGGACCGATCGCGCTGATCGGGGCCGGGTTCGGTTCCTGGTTGGCGACGCGATTAAAACTTTCCAACCGTGAACGCCGCGTCCTGTTGGCCGCCGGGATGGGCGCGGGCATCGGGGCGATCTTTCGTGCGCCATTGGCCGGCGCCGTGTTCGCCGGTGAAATCCTCTACAGCGATGCCGATCTGGAAGCCGACGTGATTGTCCCTGCGGCGACCGCTTCGGTGATCGCCTACAGCGTCTATGTCCAATCCGTGCCGGTCCAATCGCGTTTCATTCCGTTGTTCGGCGCCGACTTGGAACACACCTTCGTTTCGCCGTTGCAGTTGCCCGCCTATGTGGTGCTGGCGGTGGTGTTGTTCGTGGTCGGGGCGGTTTACGTCAAAACCCTGTTCGCCAGCCAGGCGGCGTTCGGGCGATTGCCGATCATCCCGCACGTCCGTCCGGCCATCGGCGCGACCCTGGCGGGAATCTTCGGCGTCAGCCTGTACCACTGGTTCGATCGTGATCTCAATCTGCTCGGTTCCTTGGGCACCGGTTATGGGGTGCTGCAAATCGCGTTGACGACGGCCGACCAGTTGGGCATCGCTTGTGTCCTGCTGGTCGCGATGGCGAAGATCTTGACCACCGCGCTGACGATCGGTTCGGGTGGCTCCGGCGGGGTTTTTGGGCCCTCGATGGTGATCGGCGGTTGCACCGGGGCGGCCGTCGGTCTGACCCTTCAGCGATTCTGGCCGGAACTGTTCAGTGAACCCGAAGCCTTTGCCGTGGTCGGCATGGCCGGGTTCTTTTCCGGCATCGCGCGGGCTCCCATCTCGACCATCATCATGGTCCGTGCGCTGACCGGCGATTATGGGCTGCTGCTGCCGACGATGTTGGTTTCCACGCTGACGTTCATGTTCAGCCAACACTTCCGACTCTATCGCAACCAGCCCGCGACTCGGATGGAATCGATGGCCCACCGCGGTGACTTCATCGTCGACGTGCTGGAAGGATTGATCGTCGGCGACCTGTATCAAAAAGACCGCAAGCTGATCTTGATTCCCGAAGGCATGACGCTCGATAGCATCGTGCATCGATTGGCCTACACCAACCAAGATTACTTTCCCGTCGTCGACGCCGATCAAAAGATGGTCGGCATCTTCAGCGACGACGATGTCCGCGCCTACTTGTACGACGACACGCTGTGGAACCTGGCGGTCGCCCGCGACATCATGGTGGACAACTTTCTGTACCTGACGCCCGAAGACGATCTCAACACCGCGCTGCGCCGCTTCACGTCGCACAACCTGGACGAATTGCCGGTCCTGGATCCCGAGCGTCCGGGTGTCTTTCTGGGCATGCTGCGACGGAAAGAAACCATCGCCGCCTACAACCAGCGGCTGATGGAACTGAAGCAGTCCAGCGAAGACTAACGAGTGAACGTGGTACGTTCGGTGTGAGAATGGGAATCACAGGATGGACCGGAGCGGGATGTGGCTCGCTCGACAGGGTGACC
>NZ_JBFHKV010001000.1:0-3168 GCF_041595215.1 Stieleria sp.
CGCTGCTACGCAGCGACAGTAAGCGGCTAAAGCCTGCACACCAACACTCATGCCGGTGTCATTCGGGGCAGACATCCAACGTTTAAACGTTGACAGAGCACTAATACGTGAACTCGGTTGCGAGATAAAAATTCGCGCCGGGTTGCGACACGCTGCCGATCGAGGTTGCAGTGTTTGCTGGCAATCCTGGCAGGAACGTCAGCTCTCGACCGGCGGGATCGAGGTGAGTCCGGTACTGATTGTCTCCAAAGTTCTCCACGCCCGCGTGCAGCGTGACCGAGCTCGTCGGACGCCAGTAGCCACGCAGGTCAAAGATGCTGTATCCGGGCGTGCGAACCTCGCCGAGCGAGTGGGCGACGAGACTTTGACCGGCGACAAACAAGGCGGAGATTTCCAGGCCCCATGGAGAATGCTGGTCGCAACCGTTGTTCAAGCGGATTCCGACGCGAGATTGCAGGGGCAACATGTTCGGCAGCGCTTCACTTTCCGTGCCGGCCAACAAACTGCGCAATTCTGATCCCGGAGGATCAAAGGCACTGGCGGCCGCATTCGACGTCCGTGTCCGATCCCGCCCCTGGGTGTAGGACGCCGTCACAAACCCGTTCGTTCGCTTGGTCAAATCCATTTCGCCGTCGAAGTCAAAGCCGACCAACGTTGCCAGATCCGTGTTGACGGTTTGAAAGGCGTAGAAATCGGGAGACAATGCATCGAAGGTGATGTAGTTTTCAATCCAAGCGGCAAACCCACTGACCCGGGCGCGATACCAGCCCTTGTCGGTCGCCAGCGACGCGTTGATCTGGTAGCGGCGTTCCGGCTCGAGATTCGGATTGCCGAACAAGATGGAGAACGTTTGCTGGGGAAAGATCGTCGAGATGTGTTGGAACGAATACAGTTCCGTCATCGTCGGTGCACGCATGCCATAACCGAACCCGATGCCGGTGGTCCAATCCGAATTGAGCTGGTAATCGGCGTCAACGTAAACGGATCCCAGCCCGAACGAACGGTCAAAGTCGCCCAATAACACGTCGTCCAATTCCGCCTGCACGCCCGGAAACGTCAGGACATTGCCGGTGCCTGGGTCAATCACGTTGACGGGGTCACCGTTGGGGTTGTAAACGAACGGAAATTCTCCGTTGGGCCCATTCAGAACCAGCGGACCTGACAATCCACCCACTTGGTCGACGACGGTTTTCGCATTCGTCTCGACAACGTCAACACGGCCGCCGACACTGACGGTCAATCGATCCGTCACGCGGCGAATACGTTCCATGAACAACCCCGGGTTGGCCCAATATGCTTCGGGCACAGGACCATTCACCTCCGCCGATGCGTCGTTGCCGTTGATAAACGGCGGAGAAAGAAGCGGCAGTTCCGAGAACTGATTCACTTCCTGAGTCAAATAGCGCAGGTCGCTTCCCACGGTCGTCACGCTGTCCTCAGAAATCCAATCGCCCGAGAGCGAGTAGCCGGTGGACATGTTGCGGGCGTTGGATCGGATCGGACCGATGTTCGTCCCCAAGAACGGGATCGCCTCACGTTTGGCCTCCGAGTTGGCGTTCCCGTTCAAGCTGGTTTCGTTGTACCAGGTATTGAACGTCAGAACGTCGAAGATTCCGGAATCCTCCACCACGTAATTGGCGTCGATCCCGTGAGTCCGCAGGTGGCCGATATCCAACAGCTGCGTCGGCACCTCGACGTCGTTGAGTTCCAACCAGATGTAGCTGACTTCCAGGTGCCGATACGGTGTCAGGTCGCAACCGAACGCGATGTCGACGTCTTGTGATTGATAACTGGATAGATACTCATCGCCGTTTCCGTCGTGGTAATCACTTCCCGAACGTTTGCCGTAGCCGATGCGGAATCCGTAATCTTGGTTGCCACCCCAAACGGACTGACGTCCATACCATTGTTCGCCATTACTTTTGTATTCGGCCGTCGAACTGCCGTGAGACTCGAATCCGTTTTCATAGCGCGGTGACTGCATCACTTGAAAGTCGATGAAATCAAATCCGGGACCGTAGCGAGCCGCGAACGGACCCTTGATGATGATCACGTCCTCCAGAATGCGTGAATCAATTTTGTTCAAGACGGTGTCCAAATCCTGTCGGGCGGGAAACCAATAGGATCCCGATGCGATCAGCTGACCGACCGTGCTGCCGTGCACCTTGGTGTCGGTGATGATTGGAGACCGACTCTTGGCCTGGACGCCCGGTGCCGTGATCGACTTTCCAAGCAGGTTGCCCGCGTCCGTGGAGACTCGGAACTTGGCTTCGGATCCGAACACGACATCCGACCGCGAACGCGAGTAGCGACGTCTACGTGAGGAAAGCAAACTGGTGTCGCGAGAGGCGAGAATCGTGTCGGCAAATTCCCTCGCCTGGGGCGTCAACCCGATCGGACTTTCAAAGGTCTGGGGCGCGGGGACCAACGGAGTCGTCTGGTCGACTTGAAACAGAACCTGGTCAACCAGAGCGTCCGCCGCGTCGGCTGGTTCGATCGTGTGGTCGGAGAAAGCGGGGGTCACCCCAGACGCATTCGTATCTGCGTCACCGATCTCACCCACGATCACGTCGACAAGCTCCCCTCGTTGCTCTTGAGGCGCAGTCGCCGAACGCGGCGGTCCTGCCACCGCGGCGTTGCCTGCAATCACCGTGGCAACGGCAAGGACGATCGCCCCGACATCGGTAAAAGGCAGTTGGAACAAACCTGAGGCAATCCAATTGCGGCAGAAAATACGTTGTCTCGGCATCAGGTTTCTTCGAGATGAGTCGGCAAGTCACGCACGGTGTTCGCTGTCAAACCGCTGCCCGCCGCGTACGGTGGTAACGGTTAGGACGCTTGTCCCTCATCTTCGGCCTGGGGAACACCAAATGCGACTCTTTCCCGTGCAATCGATTTTAACGTGCTAGCTTGCCTGGATTCGCAGTTGCTAGCACTGGGGTCCGGCGAGACGTTGCAAGACACTGGCGGGGCGACCTGTTGACGTCATCCTCCTGGCAGGAGGGTCGAGCGAAGCGAGGAGAGGTCGAACGGTCAATCGCGGTGTTCACTTCGCCGGCCAGGGTCGCCTCTCGAGTACTCCGTGCCACCTTGCGTTTCGGGTAGACGGTAGTGGACGAGGCGACGAGTCCTCTGCCAATACGCCCACTGCAGAGGACTCGTCGCCTC
>NZ_JBFHKV010001001.1:0-3166 GCF_041595215.1 Stieleria sp.
GCCGTCGCCGGCGCGGTGCCGTCGAGCATTTGGTAGGGCGATGTGTTTTTCGCCGATCCGGGGGACAGCAGGCTCGCGGCGGGGTTCATCAGGTCCAGTCCGCGTGCCGAGGGGAGCGTCGAGCACCCGGTGGTCAACGCGATCAGCAGCGGAGCGAGGGACGCGGTCGCCCAGCGGGCCGGCAGAACGCGGGTGATGGCCGTTTTTCGAGGTGAATCGATGGTGCGATCGGAGGCGGTCATGGTCGCATGGCTCGGTAGGTTGGTCGCAAGACGCCGTGTGATCGTCGCACGGCGCCGGGGAAGTGCCGAAATCGACGGGAAATGCGTCGGGGAAGGAGGCTTAGGAAGAGTTTTCGGCCGCCCGAGCGTGGATCTTGAGAAATCTGAACTCTTTCGCTCAAGAAAGATTGGTGGGGGATTACTTCTTTCGCCGGATCCCCTGTGTTTGTATAGTCTTGACCCTTCGACGCGTTTCCGGCGAAAAATGAGACAACACGGGCGGCCCGCTCTGGGGCTCGCCTGGCCATCGCTGACCCGAGCGAGACCTGCTCGGTTCCGATGGACCCAGGTCAAACGGACTCGGTTCCGATGGACTCGGGTTGGCCGTGTCGAAGTCGATTAGATCACAATAGCAATCCAACGAACAAACCGGCTGAGGAGCCCCCACGCGATACGATGGGGGGAAATGTGCCATGGCACGACAATGTGAAGTTTGCGGAAAGAAAGTGCAGATGGGCAATCGCATCGAAACTCGCGGTAAAGCGAAGTATTTGGGCGGTGTCGGTACCAAAATCACCGGAATCACCCGTCGCAAGTTTGTTCCCAACCTGCAGAAGGTCCACGTGACACTGCCCGACGGCGTCAACAAATCGATGCGCGTTTGCGTTCAGTGCATCCGCAGCGGAGCGATTCGCAAGCGAGTGCGAACCAAGCCGTTTGACGTCAGTGGCGCCAAATAGCCGACCGCGAGGAAGTCATGGCATTATCGGCAGACGACGTTCGCAAGCTGGCCCTGCTGGCGCGACTGGAAATTTCCGACGAAGAAGTCGAGCATCTCGGCCCGCAGTTGGAAAGCATTCTCGGTTTCGTCGCGAAGTTGTCCGAGCTGGACACCAGCGACGTCGAGCCGATGACGACGGCGCTGGACGTCGATAACCGCTGGCGCCGCGACGAGATCACGCCGGGACTGGAGCGTGCCGCCGCCTTGGCCAATGCCCCCGCGGCCGATGACGAGTGCTTTCTCGTGCCGCCCGTGCTGGGATAGTGCGTCGTCAGCACGTCCGCTGCCGCACCGAGGCCCGTGGGATCTGCGCCAAATGCCACTCACTGTGGCAACGTCGTCACCACTAGGCCCGCGGCTAGCGCCGACGGCTCACTAAATCGACAGCCCGCGAGCCGTCCGGTGTCGGCGTGAACACTCCCCGAAAGACCGGAGGGCTCGCGCCCTTCCGCTCACAAAAAGCACCCCGATTGGTGCCACAATAGGCGGCATGGGGCTTGCGCCGCTAGCTCGCCCAAAACGGCTGATTCAATCAACAGTCCGCTACGGCTTCAGCCTTGAGCATTCGGTCACGCGACGATCAATAGAAGTTGTACTTCGAATTGTTCGGATCGAAGTCGGCGTCGGTCAGTCCGACGTTCAGCTTCAGATTCAAGTAGTTGTACTCTTCAATCACCGACAGCTTCTCTTGGTTCGGCGCGGGCCAATCGTAGGCGACGTAGCGGATCGGCACGTTGAGTTCTTCGTCCATGTAGACCTTGGCCTGGTAGAACAGCAGGTCCGGTCGCGGTGTGGGCTGGGTGACGGTCAGCAGCATGCAGGGTCGGTCGTTGACCTTGATGCCGGTTCGCATCTCGGCTTTGACGTCCGGCAACTGTTTGGCTTGTTCGCCCCGCTCGATCAGTTTGACGAGCAGATTCTCCAGCCCGATCTCGGTCATCGGGTACCGCTGCCCGCGCATGGCTAGCGTGCCGGTCGGCGGCAGATTCACCGTCGGCAGGAAGCGGCCTTTGAACCCGCCTTCGTGGGCGATCAGGTTTCCGTTGTTGCGGCCTTCGACGTACAGGACTTCGCGGCCCTTGATACTGGCCGGTTTGACGAAGCTCAGGTAAACGCTGAGCGGCTGGACGATCTGGTTGTCGACGACTTTGCGGCAGCGAATTTTGGCCGACATGTACTCGTGCGGGCCGAGCGTGTCGCCGATTCGTTCCCGTTTGATCAACAGCGCCGTGTAGTCGTTGATTGTGTTTTGACAGTTCACCAGGCTCCGGCGGGCCCGCATCAGGGCCTCGTCGAGTGCCGAAAGTTTGACCGGGGGGCTGGGGGCCAGGCTCGCCGCGTTGGCCACGCGATGGACCGGTTCAACCAAGTGGGGCGGCGTGGCGAACGATTGTTCGGCAGCGGAGGTCGCTGCGAGTGAGCCCAGAAGGGCGAGAAATTGACGTCGTTGCATCTCGATTGCTTCCTTGCGCGTGCGTCGGACGACCGGAAAAAAGGACGGCCTTGGTGGTCGTATCGCCGCAGATGCTACGTGAAGATGAGGAGTTCCACTGGCAGGCAATCATCCGGAGCAATCGTCGTATCCGTTGCCGAGCGTTTCGACCGGATCAACACCATCAAATTAAAGGAGTCGATTCCGCTCGGGATGCAGCGTGAGCCGTGGTGGGATCACTGTTAGCGAAAAAGTCGATGATTCCGCTAGAGGAATTCAGTTTTTCCTCAAGTTGCAAGTTCGCCCCATGAGTTGCAAGTCAGCACGCGGCGTCAGCCGGTGGTGTCAGCACGCGGCGTCAGGGCCTGTTGATTTAATCCGATCGCACGTGGGATTAGCCGCGAGCGCGCAAGCGTACGGGCATTCATTATGTCGATTACTCACCGGCGACCGTAGGCTCGCGCCAAACGGCTGATTAAATCAACAGGCCGGTCAGCCAGTGGCGCGAGTGACGTGTGCGTCCCCGCAACGCCTCCCGCCGTGACGACGCGATCGTCTCTGGCGAGGGCGCCGGCTCGCTCTGAAGCCGTTGCGTGGTGAAAATGTACGGGGCTTGCGCGCCAGCGGCAAAGCTGGGATAATCGTTCACCGCGCCCTCGCGATTGCCATTCCTTCCCCCCGTCCACTAGCGTTTCTTCGCCTATGTCCGGTCGTCCCAGTCCACACGCCGCC
>NZ_JBFHKV010001002.1:0-3166 GCF_041595215.1 Stieleria sp.
ATCCGGAGGTGTCGCTGCGGTCACCTCCGGCTACTGGCTTTGCCCCCGTCCGGGGTCCTGCCTGCGATCAGAGATTGCCCGTCGGCTCGCACCCGATCACGACGTCCCTTACGCCGAGGCGGCGGCGCCGAAACCGAGTTCGACCAGGTGGTGCGAGGTGCGTGAGACGGCAAAGCGAATCTGCTCCTCGGAGTGTTCGCTGGTCAGGAAGAAACGCAGGCGGGCGGCGGATTCATCGACGGCCGGGTAGAGGATCGGTTGGACGTTGATTCCATCAGCTTTCAAGCGATTGGACAAACGCAAGGCGACCATCGAGTTGCCGGTGATCACGGGCACCACCGGTGTGCCTCCGCTGGCCCCGGTATCGAGTCCGGCTTCTTTGCAGAGCGTCAAAAACAATTCGCTTCGTTGCCGCAATCGCTCGACGCGTTCGGGTTCTTTTTCCAGGGTTTCAATCGCCGCCAACGCCGCGGCGACTTGAGCCGGCGGCATCCCGACGCTGAAGACAAATCCGGGGGCGGTGTAGCGCAACAACTCGACCAAGGCGTTGGAGCCGGCGATGTAACCGCCACAGGACGCGGCCGATTTGGACAGCGTTCCCATCCAGATGTCCACGTCGCGGGCGTCGATGTCAAAGTGCTCGGCCATGCCGCGGCCATGCCGCCCCATCGTTCCGAAACTGTGCGCCTCGTCGACCATCAACATCGCCTGATGCCGTTTCTTGACCGCGATAAACTCGGGCACGTTGCTAAAGTCGCCGTCCATGCTGTAAACGCCTTCGACGATGATCAGCACGCGACGGTATTTCGAACGGACTTCGGCCAGCGTTCGATCCAGGGCTTCGTAGTCATTGTGCGGGAACGGCCGGCGTCGGGCGCCCGAGAGCAACGCGCCTTGGACGATGCTGTTGTGCGACAGCGCGTCGTGCAGAATCAAATCGCCTTCGCCGACCAAGTGACCGATGGTGGTCTCGTTCGTGGCGTGACCGCCGACCATCAGGATCGAATTGTCGACACCGATGAATTCCGCGATCTTCCGTTCCAGTTGGCCGTGAATCGGTTTTTCACCGGACACCAGTCGGCTGGCCGAGACGCTGGTGCCGTACCGTTTGACCGAATCGGCGGCGGCTTGGGAAACGTCCGGATGGCCGCTCAGGCCCAGGTAGTTGTAGCTTGCAAAGCTGATCAGTTTTTGCCCATTGATGACGGTTGTGTCGGCGACAATGCTGTCGTGGACGGTGAAATACGGGTTGGGCACGCCCGTCATCCGCATCTGCTCCATCGTCGCTTTGAGCCGGCGATACTCGGCGAATTGCTCCACGCGATCCTCCGGCTCCACGCCCACGTCTTGCGGGGCCGGTCGTGATTCGGCGCCGGCGGAGAGGGTTTCGGTGGAAACCTCGGTCGTGCCGGAGAGCATGGCTTCGGCGCGTGCATCGGCACCCGGCGGCAGGTAACGCTGCACGGCCAGCGCGGTTTGGCCGATCGTCTCGATCTCGTCGAGGACCTGTTCGGGGAATCGCCCGCCGAAGGTTCGTTCGAGGTTCCGTGCGATCTCCAGTCGCTCGAGACTATCGAGTCCCAGATCGAGCACGATGTTGGTGTCCAGTTTCAGCGACTTGGCGCGTTCACCGGCGACGCTGCGCACCTGATATTGAATGGCCGCGACCACCAGCGGATTGACGTCGGCATCGCTGATGCTCTCGCCTCGCCCTCCGGCGGAGGCGGCTTGCATCATCGGCATCGCTTCGTTGACCGCCACGCCGATCCCGGCGACTTCTTCCCAGCGGACCCACTTGGCGATCAATTTCAGTTCGTTGTCACGAACGGCGTGCAGACAGGCATGTCGCTGAATTTTTCCGCTGCTGGTCTTCGGCACGCTGCTGTTGCGGACCAGATAGACCGCATCGGGCGGCAGATCGTGTTCGTCGGTGACGGCACGTCGGATGGATTGGATCTGGGCGTCCCAATCCACGTCGCGAACCCGTGCCGCTTCGGCAACGATCGCCAATTGTTCGCGACCGTCATGTTCCATCGCAAAGGCGCCGACCGCTCCGGCCTGGACGATGGAGCTGGCCCGCTCGACGGTTTCTTCGATGTCCTGAGGATACCGATTGACCCCACGGACGATGATCATGTCCTTGAGCCGACCGGAGACGTAGAGCTGGCCGTCGAACAAGAATCCCAAATCGCCGGTGCGCAAGAACGGGCCACGCCCGTCTTCGGTCATCGCTTTGAAAGTTCGCTCAGTCGCCTCTTTCCGCTGATAATACCCGGCGCCGACCGAGGGACTGTCCACCCAAATCTCACCGATCTGGTCATCGGCGAGCACCTGACGGGTGTCGGGGTCAACGATCAGCACCGTCTCGTTGGGAAGCACGGCGCCGCAACCGACCAATTTGCGCGCCGCGGGGTCGTCTTCGGCACGCGGGACGACGTGTTTTTTATCGAGTTCAAAACGATCAAAGCAGCGCATCACGGGACGCGGATCGCTCGGGCCGCCGGTCACGATCAGCGTCGTTTCGGCCATCCCGTAACACGGCAAGCTCGCCGAGGAACGAAACCCGTACGGTTCAAACTTGCGCCGAAACGCTTCCAAGGTATTGGGGCGAATCGGTTCGGCACCGTTGAATGCGATCTCCAACGTGCTCAGGTCCAACCCGTCCATCTCCCGTTCGGCGATCTTGTCGACACACAATTGATAAGAAAAATTGGGGCCGCCGGTGACCGTGACGCCGTAGTCGGTGATCGCACGCAACCAGCGCACCGGCCGTTGCAGGAACGTCATCGGACTCATCAGCACGTTGGTGCAGCCGAGGAACAGCGGCATCAGAATGCCGCCGACCAGTCCCATGTCGTGGTAGGTGGGAAGCCAGGACAGTCCGATCGTTTGCGGCTTGGGTTCAAACGCGTGCCAGATCAGTTCGGCGTTGGCGACCAGGTTCCGCTGGGTCAACATCACGCCCTTGGGCGATCCGGTCGAACCGGAGGTGTATTGCAGCACACCCAGCGTGTTGCCATCGATCGCCGGTTCACGGTAGCGATCCAGGTCGCGGCAACTGGGACTGTCGGTGCCCAGGATCTGCACGCCGACCAGGTCTTCGTGCCAGGTTTGGCCGGTCAGACGTTCGGCAATGCCGCACGTCGTCAACGCCCACTTCGCATCG
>NZ_JBFHKV010001003.1:0-3163 GCF_041595215.1 Stieleria sp.
ATCGAGTTCCAGATCACCGGGATCAAAGACGCCGCCGATCCCCGGGACCGCTTCAAGCTCCTTTCGCACCGAGGGGACCAGACCGGGATCGTTGACGTAGACGTGCGCCAATTGATGATCGGCGACCGCAAACGCCTTCGATTCCCCCGGCATCAAGACTTCGCCGAAGGGTCCGTTCCGCACCGACAGCCAGCCGGCCTGACGGAGCACACGGTTGATGTGAATCGGCCGATCGACCGGAACCAAGCCGTATTCTGAAACGATCACCACCTGTGCCCCGACCTCGTCGGCGGCGGCCAGGATGGTTTGCACACACTGGTCGACCTCGGCCACCCGCGCCGGGTCGTGATCGGGGAATCGTTGAAAGTCGTAATCCAGATGCGGCAGGTAGGCGAGTGTGACCTGGGGCTGCTTTTCACGCAGCACCGTCGCGGTGGCCTCCGCGATCCAGCGACTGCACGGCAACCCGGCACCGGGCCCCCAGAACGTGAAAAACGGAAACGCCCCATGGCGTTCGGTGAGATTGCACTCGGTGTGGTCGAGCACGTCAAAGACTTTGCTGCCGTCACAGCCATAATGCGGCTTGGGCGTGCAACTGTAGCGCGCCGTCGACGATTGATTGAACCACCAAAACATCTTGGCGGTTTCGAACTCGTCATAGAAGGCCGGCCCCTGGACCAACGAGCGGGCTTGTTGCCAGAACCGAATCTCCTGGGTCTCGCGGTAGTACCAGCCGTTGCCGACGACGCCGTGATCGCGTGGGGCCAGCCCGGTCAGCATCGTTGCCTGGGACGTGCAGGTGACCGCCGGCAGTGGGCTGGTCCACGGCATGAATTGTTTACCGCCCGCGGCCAGCTCGTCCGTGGACGGATTCCCCGCCAGCGACCGAATCGCCGGTGCGTCAGCGAGCAATCGAGCCGTCAGCCCGACGACATTGATAATGCAAACCCGATGCGTCATTCGGGATCGTCATCCGGTACCGGCGGCAGGGTCATCACCCGGTACAGACAATACGTCAACAACGTGACCACCGACCCGACCGAGCAGGCCATCACGATCCAACCGTAGATGTTCATTTAAGTTTCAGGTTACAAGTTTCAGGTTTCAGGTTTCAAGTTTCAGGTTTCACTCCATCTGGTCGAACCGGCCCTGCTGACGCCAACGGATTCCCGCCACGTGAACCATCACGGTCAGGAACGCGATCGTGCCTCCGATGAACAGCAACGACATCAAGATCACTTCGTCGTCGGCGATCTTGGACAGATAACCTTGCGTGACCGCGCCCGTTTCCGGATCGGTTTTATCCAACACGTTTTCCCACGCGAACGCGATGAAGATCACACCCAGGTAAACGGGCACGACGTACTTCAACATGTACTGCACCACGGTCGGGATTCGAATGTGTGACCCCTGACTGGATTCTTTCGCTCCCTGTTCGATCCCAAACACCCAGCCGTAGATCACCGCTTGGACCATCGCGAGCACGAAGATCAGGAACGTGCCGACCCAGAAATCGAACGTGTCGAGTGCTTTCAGTCCCGCGGAAAAGTACATCACGAACCCGCTGCCGGACAACGAAATGATGCCCAATAGCGACACCGACGCGCCACGCTGCATCCCAAAACCTTCTTCGAAGAACGCGATCACCGGCTGCAGCATCGACAAGCTGCTGGTGATCGCGGCCAGGAACAACATGAAGAACCACAGGAACCCGAAGAACTGTCCGGCCGGCATCTGCGCGAACACATTGGGCAGCGCGGTGAACCCCAGGCCGAACGTCCCCTGATCCCCTGCCGCCGCACCGAGAAAAATGAATGCGGCCGGCAACGTGATCAGACCGCCCAAGCAGACTTCGAAAAATTCGTTCATGCTACAGGCGGTCAAACCGCTGAGCACCACGTCGTCTTTTTTCTTCAGATAGCTGGCGTAGTTGACGATCACCCCGAATCCAACCGACAGGGAGAAAAAGATCTGGCCGGATGCGGCGAGCCACGTCTTGGAATCCAGCAAGGCCGAGAAATCGGGGTTCCACATGAATCCCAATCCTGCATTCACTTTGTCGGCCGGCAAGGTCAGCACCCTGACCAGCACGCACAGGGCACACACCACCATCAACGGAATCGCATAGCGACAGAACGTCTCGATCCCCTTGGCGACGCCTCGGTAGATAAAAATGAAGTTGATCACGAAGGTGATCATCACAAAGTACAGCAGCGACGACTCGCCCCGGAACGCGGCGCCGTTTTGTCCCTCGCCGCTGCCGACAAAGCTGCCGAAAAACGAACCGTAGGCCTCGGTGTCTTCGCCGAGCATCAAGGATCCGTTCAAGTACGAGAACGCATACGCCAGACACCAGGCCTCGATCACGACGTAATACATGTAGATCACCAGCGGAATCAGCAGTGCCGGAACCGCCAGGTAGCGTGCCTTGGCGTTGCGGCAGACGACGCTAAAAATCCCCGGTGACGAGTTGAAACCATGATGCCCGCCATAACGCCCCATCGTCCATTCGGCCCAACACAGCGGGATGCCCAGGACCAACAACGAGATAAAGTAGGGCAGCAAGAACGCGCCGCCACCGTTTTGAGCGGCTTGGCCGGGGAACCTCAAGAAGTTGCCCAGCCCCACGGCCGAACCGGCGACGGCCAAGATCACGCCGATCCGAGTCCCCCACTGTTCATTGCTGCCGTGTTGCGAAGCCGTCTGGTTTTCGGATGAATTTTCCACGTCTTTCCAGTCTTTGGATCGGGACATGCGGACAGGCGAGACGTCAGTTTAGCCCGCAGAGCGCATTCTTGGGCAGGCGGATGCGCGAAAAGCTGTCTCGACGCGGCAATGGACAGACAACCTCCCTCAGCTTCCCTTGCCGGCAATCCCAATCCACCCGGCTCGGCGGTAGCCTCGCCCTCCTCCCGTCAAACGCACCGGCCGCTGCGTCACCGCCTGCGTCACCACCTGCGGCCCCCGCCTTAAAATCCGATCTGGACGAAGCACTCCAGCATCTAACCGGAGCACCAGCGAGTGTCTCGGCAGACGATTCCGCCGCAGCCGGCGGCGAATCAATCGAAAATCCGAAAAGATTCTGTTCGCCCGACCGCTCGGCTGTCGTCAACCTCTGAGGACGACCAGTCGGTCAATCACGTGGACGCTCCGGACATCGGTG
>NZ_JBFHKV010001004.1:0-3160 GCF_041595215.1 Stieleria sp.
GTCGACGTCTGCGGACAGGGCAGGCGGCAGATTTTGCATCTGGCGGACGGCGTCTTCGAGCAGTTGGCAATACATCTCGTAGCCGATCGCAGCGATGTGCCCGCTCTGTTGGCTGCCGAGTAGGTTTCCCGCGCCGCGTATCTCCAGGTCGCGCATCGAAATCGCGAACCCGGCTCCCATCTGGCTGAACTCTTCGATCGCCCGCAGACGTTTGCTCGCTTCGGGCGACAGGTGTTTGTGGGGCGCCACCATCATGTAGCAGAACGCTTGGTGTTTGTACCGTCCGACGCGGCCACGCAACTGGTGCAGATCGCTCAATCCGTAGTGATCCGCATCGTCAATGAAAATCGTGTTGGCGTTGGGAATGTCCAATCCGCTTTCGATGATCGTGGTCGCCAACAACATGTCGTACTTGTGTTCGATAAAGTCGACCATGACTTGTTCCAGTTCGCCTTCGGGCATTTGACCGTGTCCGATCACGATCCGAATCTCGGGAACAATCTTGCGAATCTTCTCGGCCACCTCGTCCATGTCACCGATTCGGTTGTGCACCATAAAGATCTGTCCGCCACGGTTCAGCTCGCGGACGATCGCGCTGCGAATCAGTTTGTCATCCCAACGGGTCACGACCGTTTCGACACTGCGGCGTTCGGCCGGCGGTGTTTCCAAGTTGCTGATATCGCGAACACCGACCAACGCCATGTGCAAGGTTCGCGGGATCGGAGTTGCCGACAGCGTCAGGACATCGACGTTGGAATGTTTGTTCTTCAAGCGTTCCTTGACGCCCACGCCGAACCGCTGTTCTTCGTCGATGACGACCAGTCCCAGATTCGAGAACGCGATGTCTTTGCCGGCCACGCGGTGGGTGCCGACGACGATGTCCACCTTTCCCGCCTTGAGATCTTTTAACGTTTGGCGTTGCTCGGCGGCGGTACAGAAGCGGCTGAGTTTTTCGATGCGGACGGGGAATTCGGCCATCCGATTGCGAAAGTTATGAAAGTGCTGTTCGGCCAACACGGTCGTCGGCACCAACACGGCGACCTGATAGCCGCTGGTCACCGCTTTGAACGCCGCCCGCATGGCGACTTCGGTCTTGCCGAATCCGACGTCGCCGCAGATCAAGCGGTCCATCGGTTTGGCCATTTCCATGTCGTCTTTGCAGTCGGCGATCGCGGTGACCTGATCGGGCGTTTCCTGGTACGGAAAACTGGCGTCGAATTGTTGTTGCCAGATGTGATCGGGGTCAAACGCGATGCCTTGTCGTCCGGTGCGTTTGGCTTGCAACTCGAGCAAGTCGCTGGCCATGTCGGTCACCACCGACTCGGCCGCTTTCTTCTGTCGAACCCACGCTTGCCCGCCGATCTTGGCCAGCTTGGGACGGTTCTTGGTGCCGCCGACGTAGCGTTGAATCAAACCGATCCGCGAGGCGGGGACATAGATTTTGGAACCGCCCTCGTATTCGATGACCAGATGTTCGACGTGCTGGCCGTTCTTTTCGATGTGGTCCAGCCCCCGGTAGAGCCCGATGCCGTGCGAGAGGTGAACGACCAGATCGCCCGCTTCCAACTGCATCGAAGCGGTGATCGGTTTTCCCGGCGCACGCGTCTTGCCGCGTCGAACCGGACTGCGATGGAACAGCTCGGCGCCGGTGAGCACCAATCGTTTTGCGGCGGTCAATCGGAATCCGCCGCTGATCTGTGCGACGGCCGGCTTGATGTGTCCGCTGCGTGCGGCCTCGGTTTCGGCCAACAATTCCATCAGCCGCTGGCTATCCGAAGGCGTGTCACCGACCAATAGGATTTCGTGGTCGGCCGCGACGGTGTCGATCCGCGTTTGCGTTTCGTCAAGCGCCAGGGCAAACCCGTCGGCGCTGGTCGACTGCAAATCGATCGTCGTCTCGGCACCTTCGTTCAGCAGCGACGCCGTGACCACTTTCAGGTGCGACATCGACGCGAGCAACGCATTGAAATCGGTGAAATGGCTGTGGTCGTCGGTTCGCTTGAGCAGCGTCTCGGCCGACAGCTTGCTATCGTGCGGGTCGACCAGAATCACCAATGTGTCGTCGGGCAGGTAGTCGGTGATCGGCCCCAGGTCGATGTCGTGCAGGGAATCTTCGGAAGTCTGATCGTCCGCGCCGACGGCCGTGATCTCGACCTCGCTGATCGATTCGACACTTCGTTGGCTACCCAGATCGAACTTGCGAATCGATTCGATTTCGTCGCCGAACCATTCGACCCGAATCGGGTTGGATTGATCGACCGAAAAAATGTCCATCAACCCGCCGCGCGTCGCATACTCGCCCGGTAATTGAACGGCGGTGGTCGCGACAAACCCGCTCTGGTCCAGCCAGCGGGCGACTTCGTCCATCTCGATTTCGTCCCCCACGGCCAGACCGCGGGTGGAGGCTTCCAGTTGGGCCGGCGTGGGAACCAGTTGGATCGCGCCGCCGATGTAGGCGGTCACCAGCAACGGGTTGGTGTCGTCGCAGTCACGCCCACGCAGTTTCTGTAAGACTTGCAACCGTTCGGCCAAGTCGCTGTCGGCCAGGGCGTGTTTGCCCGACCGCCCGACGCTCAACGGCAGGGCGACCGAATCGGCGAGACCGAAGGCGATCGCGTCGCCGGCAACGATATCCGCGTCGGCCGCTTGGGGCAGCAGCATCAGCACGTTGGGGCAGCGCCGTGCGGCCGCCGCGGCCAATACCGCGCGCAGCGACCCCCAGACGCCCGAAAATGCCAGCTGGTCCCCCGGCGAACACCCCGCGATGACTTCGCTGATCCGCGCATGCTCGTCCAGCAAGTCGACGATTTCGTGCAGACGCTGCGTACCGAGGGGGCTGGCGATGGACAAGGTCAATCGATGGGTTTCAGTAGGATGGGCGGTCGTTCGTGCCGTCGGGCAACCATTGGGACGCGCGCCGATGGCAATCCCACAGCCAGGTACCGACCAAGGTACAGGCCAGATTCTATCAGCCGATGCGGGCCAGCCCACCGGCCCTGGCGCGGAACTCGCCAAGAGTTTCGACGCCGTCGGTTCACCGCCGAACGCCTCGGCGGCTTCTGCTGCATCTGCAACCCTGACACTCCATCTGGACGAAGCACTCCGGCAATTTTACCTGGCTAGCGAGTCGGAAAGAATGACCACGGATGGCAGCGCGAAC
>NZ_JBFHKV010001005.1:0-3153 GCF_041595215.1 Stieleria sp.
ATAGCGTGCCAAACCCTTGGCACGATTTCGCAGACGCAACAGTGTAGCAAGAACGAATGGAAGCGACCGAGCCGTCTAAGTCGCGTGCCCTACTCACCGAACTTCCGAAAAACCATCATCAGCTCTTCGATTTTTTCGTCACGGTCCTTGGCCCTGCCGCACTGGATGGCATCGCTGACGCAGCTCCGAATGTGCTCTTCCAAGACGATTTGGCCGACTTTATTGAGTGCTCCCATCGCGGCAGACAACTGCATCAGGACATCGACGCAGTATTCCTCATCCTCGATCATACGACCAACCGCTTCGACTTGTCCGATGACACGCCGAAGTCGGTTGTTGAGTTTCTTTTTCTCGTCGTCTAAGAACATGGTTGAAATTTGGCCAGGTTTTGTTTCGCAGAGGCCGCAATTTTACCCTCTAAGCGTTTCTGCAGTCAGCTGTTCATCACCAACTCATAAAAGTCGTTCGGTAGGACATCTCCATGCCCATCATCACGACGTGAGCGTGGCCGCACGCAATCTCAACGCGTTTGCAATCACCGACACGCTGCTAAAACTCATCGCTGCCGCTGCAATCATGGGACTGAGCAATACGCCGAAGAACGGATAGAGCAATCCTGCCGCGACGGGGATTCCCAGTGCGTTGTAAATGAACGCGAAGAACAGGTTCTGACGAATGTTGCTCATCGTTTTGCGGCTCAAATTTGCCGCCGCAGCAACCCCGCGGAGATCACCACCGACGAGCGTGACACCCGCAGATTCAATCGCAACGCCTGTTCCGGTTCCCATCGCGATGCCCACGTTTGCTTCGGCCAGTGCCGGAGCGTCGTTGATCCCGTCGCCACACATCGCAACGGTCTTGCCTTCCTGCTTCAATTTGCGAACGAAGTCGTGCTTTTCCTGGGGCGAAACACCGGCGTGAAACTCGTCGATGCCCAGCTTCGATGCGACGGCGTTCGCAGTCGGTTCGGCGTCGCCGGTCAACATCACGACCTTCAACCCCAGATCATGCAACGTCTTCAACGCTGCTGGAGTGCTCTTCTTGATCGGGTCGGTGATCGCAAGAATTGCCGCCAGTGTGTTGTCGATCGCCACGAACACAACCGTCGCCCCCTCGCTCTGATGCGATCCCGCAGCCTGCCGCCCCGCATCCACGCCCTCGATGCCTTGTTCGTCCAACAAGTCAGCCTTGCCGATCAACACTTCATGATCATCAACTCGAGCCCGAACTCCTCCTCCGGTGATACTGTCGAATTCACTTGCCTCGACCACCTGTAATTCATCCGCCTTCGCTCGGCGAACGATCGCTTGAGCCAACGGATGTTCGCTCTGTGCTTCGACCGCCGCAGCCAACGTCAACACGTCAGTCTCGTTCCAGTCGTTAATCGTCTCGACGCCCGTCACTTCCGGTCGTCCCTGGGTCAACGTGCCGGTCTTGTCGACGACGATCGTGTCCACCTTCTCCATGACTTCCAAGACTTCTGCATTCTTGATCAACACGCCTTCCTTCGCACCGCGGCCGACACCCACCATCACAGACATCGGCGTGGCCAGTCCCAAGGCACAGGGACAAGCAATGATCAGCACCGCCACAGCCGCGACAAACGCATGAGCCAGCTGCGGCTCCGGGCCAAAGACCGCCCATCCGATAAATGCGACAATCGAACAGACGATGACCGCTGGCACAAAGTACCGTGCGACGACGTCGACCAGTTTCTGAATCGGGGCGCGACTCCGCTGCGCTTCCGCAACCATTTGCACGATGCGGCTGAGAACCGTATCGCCGCCAACCCCGACCGCCTCCATCACGAGCGCGCCGGTCTGGTTCAACGTCCCGCCGGTGATCTCATCGCCTTCCACCTTCTTCACCGGCATCGGCTCGCCGGTCAACATCGACTCATCGACACTACTCGAACCGCTGAGCACTTTCCCATCGACCGGAACCTTTTCACCAGGACGAACCCTCAGCCGATCGCCCATGTGCACTGAATCCAGCGGAATGTCTTCTTCGCCATCACCCGTGATTCGGTGTGCCGTCTCGGGCGCCAGCTTCATCAGTTCGCGAATCGCACCACCGGTTTGATGGCGTGCCCGCAGTTCCAGCACTTGCCCGAGCAACACCAACGTGATGATCACCGCCGCGGCTTCAAAATACAGTGGCGGAACTCCGTTCTCGAAGAAAGCCTCCGGGATCACGCCTGGGACCAGCACGACGACCAAGCTGAACAGGTAGGCTGCCAATGTCCCCACGGCGATCAGTGAGAACATGTTTAAATTCATCGAACGGAACGACTTGGCTCCGCGGACCAACAACGGCCATCCGCACCAGAACACCACGGGCGTCGCGAGAACCAACTGCAGCCAGCCAAACACCGACTGGCTCATCCAGTCCGCAATCCGCAATCCCACCATCGGTCCCATTGCGATCACAAGCAGCGGCACCGACAACACAACGCCCACCCAAAACCGACGTTTCATGTCGGTGTACTGCTTGTCTTCACCCTCGTCCGCCAACGCGACGACCTTGGGTTCCAAGTCCATCCCACAAATTGGACAATCGCCAGGCCCGACTTGTTCGATTTCCGGGTGCATGGGACAGGTATAGATCGCCGTCGGGTCTGCGGGCGAACCGCTCGTCTTGGTCGCTCGGTGACCACCGCAACACGAAGACGCAGACGTGGTTTCGTCGATCTGAGTCGCTGCGTTTCCGCCGCAACAGGACGAACCGCTTGACGACTCCTTCTGCGATCGCTTTGCCAACACTCCGGCCGGATCCGCTTGGAACGTTTTTAAGCATCCATCGCTGCAAAAAACGTAATGCTTGCCCTCGAAATCTGCCGAACGGGCAGCGTCTGCAGGCACCTTCATGCCACAAACCGGATCAATTTGCATTGACGGACCGGCGACCGGCAATGACGTCTCAGCTTTGTTGGCGTGGTCCATCGTTTCTCCAGGCTGTCAAAAGGTCACCGATTCAATATACCCCATGGTGGTATGCAAGTTGTGTGCCGACCAGGCAGCCATAGCGGTGGCAAAATGACAAATCTTAGCGGCGAAGGACGGATCTCCGGTCCGGCGATCGCCTACCCGAAGGCGGCGAGCTCGCAAGGCAATCCCATGTCAATCGGATGCGCGACTGCGACATCTAGCGTGC
>NZ_JBFHKV010001006.1:0-3152 GCF_041595215.1 Stieleria sp.
CAAGTCGCTGCCCACCAATTCGGCGCCGGCGACTTGCATGGCGATCCGCTCGGTCGTCCAGACCTTTCGGTTGTCGATTCGAACGTTGCGGGTTTGCACGGCCAGGGTGTCGCTGCGTTTGGTCGTGCCCCTTCGCTCGATCTTCACATCGCCGATCATCCGTCCCATTTTGATCGGCGGCGCGCTGCCTCCCATCATGTCCAATGACTGTGCGAATTGAATTTCCGCACCCTCTTTCGCGGTCAAGACGATCGGCGTTGCCGCGGCGTCGTCGGAAAGACCGCGTCCGACGATGATGGTCAACGGTTCCAGTTTCCACTGGTCTTCGGAGATCTGACGCCAGTTCTCGAACAGCAATGCACCGTTGCTGGTCAGCAATCGTTTGCAATCTCCCAGTTGCCACGCGTCGGCGGGAAAGAGATCCGCCAGGTCTTCCTTCAGATCGACGCGTTGGGTCGGCGGTCGAGGCTCCACGCGGGCGACATCGGGAACGGTCAACAGCCGCTGCGCCGCGGCGCGATACAGGCCGGCAGCGATCGACAGCACCGTCAAGGCGATCAAGTAATTTCGAACATTACGACTGATCCACTTCACGCTGTTGCCCCTGTCGCAGACCAAAGATTCTTGGCACGCAAAAGTCGCTCGATCGTCTCGCGTACGGCGCCGTGTCCGCCGCCGCTGGAGAGCACCCAATGCGCGACATCACGCACGTCGGCCGCGGCGTCCGCCGGGGCGACGGCAAGACCGACACGTTGCATCACGGGGAGGTCCGGCAGGTCGTCGCCGATGTAACAAACCGACGAAAGTTCGCAGCCCCACTCCGGAAGAATCTGCAGCGCCCGCTGCAACTTATCACCGCTGCCTTGGCTGACGTGGCTGATGCCAAGTTCCACGGCACGCCGCTCGACCATGGGGCTGTTTCGGGCGGTGATGATCCCGAACGGGAATCCGGCCTGCATCCAGAGCTTGATGCCCAGCCCATCGCGAACATGAAATTGTTTGGTCTCCGCACCAGCCGAATCATAGATGATCCGACCATCGGTCATCACTCCGTCGACATCCGACAGGATGCATCGAATCGGCTGGGCAATGGAAGAATCGCTGTCAGATGGATCGGGCATTCGAAACGGCCGGCCTAGGGTTTAACCGCGAAAAGGAATCGTCGACGGCGAGGAGTGAACGCCGGATTGGTCGCTGATTTCGCCGAGCGTGATCAAATCGGTGATGTCGACCATCCCGATCGGCTTGCGATCAGAATCCACGACCGGCAGCTCGCTGATCCGAAGCTGACTGAGCAGCGCGATCGCATCACTGAGTAGCGTCTGCGGTGCGACACAGTGGGGGTCGAGTGTCATCTTGGCCTGGATCGGACCGTCCAACGCTTCTTCGCATCGCGACTCCAGCAATCGCGCCAGATCGCTGTCGGTAAAAATCCCGGTCAGCTGGCCGGCATCGTTGGTCAACATCACCGCGCCGCTGCGGCGACCGGAGATCGAGCACGAAACCATGCACTGGCGAATCGAGACGGACTGGTTTGCGACGCGACAACACGTCAGCGGCCGCATCAACTGGCCGACGTTGGAAAGTTTTCGGCCCAGCGCGCCACCGGGATGGAACTTGGCGAAATCACGTGCGGAAAATTCACGCAACTGACTGGCCAACAGCGCCACCGCGTCTCCGACGGCCATCATCACCGTCGTGCTGCTGGTCGGCGCCAGACCGTGCGGACAAGCCTCGGCATGGCGTCCGTAGACCACCCTGCACGTCGCCGCCGCGGCCAATGGGTTGTCATCGTCGGCGGTAAACGAAATCAATCCGGATCCCTGTTGCCGCAATTGAGACGCGATGCGCGTGATTTCTTCGCTGCGTCCGGAATTGGAGAACGCCCAGACCAAATCGTCGCTTTTGACGCGGCCAAAGTCCCCATGAACGGCTTCGGTCGGGTGCAGAAAGTGGGCGGGGGTTCCCGTGCTGGCCAACGTGGCGACCAACTTTTTCCCCACCAATCCCGCCTTGCCGACGCCGGTGACGACGACGTTGCCCGTACAAGCAGCTGTCAATTCAGCCGCCGCGACCGACGATGGCCCGATGGCTTGGGCAGCCTGCGTCAGTGCAGTCGCCTCCCGGGAGATGATTTCGCGAATCGACCGGAGTCGTTCCAACAGTGTTTGTGGCACCTTCGGCGGCACGCCAAATTCGTCAGAAGTTGACTGTCCCGGAGTGCGATCTGACGGCAATGGCAGTGCAGCAGACACGTGGATCCTTCCCAAAAGCGTGGTTCAGCCGGTTTTCCCTACCCGGCCCGCCGACAAACGCCCCTCCACGGCACGCCCGACGGCATCAGCAAATCCTACCCAAGATCCCCGAACCATTGAAAGGCCAGACTGGAGGGGTTAGCAGTTAGCAGTTAGCTGTTAGCTGTTAGCTGTTAGCTGATAGCTGTTAGCTGGCCGAATCCCATGATCCGATTTTCCTGTCACCCATTTTCTTGTCCTCCAGTCCCATTTCTCTGCTCTCTCCTTGTCTCCTTGTCTCCCCCTCTCCGCGTCTCCCTATCCCCTCACTCCTCCGCTAGCAACTGCTCGATCGTTTCCCGCATCTGGGCCTCACCCGGCGTTCCCTTCCAGTTCATCTCACCCTGCCACCAACGCCGCAGGAACCCTTTCTTGTCGACCAAATAAACCGTCGGCCACATGGTGTTGGACCACTGTTTCCAATTTGCCGACTGGGCGTCCATCAAGACCGGGTATTGTATTTGTTCGGTCTGGAGTGCCGCGGCGACGCGATCGGCTGATCGTTCGGCGGCGGTTTCCGGCGTCTGGATTCCGATCACCACCAAGCCTTTGTCGGCGTAGTCGGCGTGCCAGCGGTTGTAATGGGGCAGATTGCGTCGGCAGTTGATGCACTGAAACGCGTAGAAATGAACGGCAACGACCTTGCCTTTCAAACCATCGAGGGTCAGCGCGTCGCCCTGCAACCAGCTCGCTCCTTCGCTGGTCAACTGCGGCGCGGCGGGATACATGCGTTTGACGGCTGCAAAGTTGAACGCTGGCCCGGTCAACGAACTGAGTGTGCGTTTCTGCTGGTTCGTCAACGCATCGACAAGTGCCTTCTTTTCGTCCGCTTTCGCCTTGTCGATTTTCTTGGCGGCG
>NZ_JBFHKV010001007.1:0-3152 GCF_041595215.1 Stieleria sp.
TACGATTGGTACAAGAAGTCGACCGGACAGGAATACAGCGGTGCCGATGACCCAGGCGTCCAGTCGGTCGGGCAGATCTATGAGTACTACAAGAAATTCGATTACAAAACGGAAGTCATGGGCGCCAGCTTCCGCAACGTCGGCCAGATCATCGAATTGGCCGGGTGTGACCTGCTGACGATCAGCCCCAATCTGTTGGCGGAACTGCAGGCGTCGACCGACCCGATCGAAAAGAAACTCGACGAAGCGGCGGCCAAGCAGAGCGACATCGAAAAGGTCACCATGGATGAGAACACGTTTCGGTTTGAATTGAACGAGGATGCCATGGCGACCGAGAAAACGGCCGAAGGGATCCGTCGCTTTGCCGCCGACATCCGCAAGCTGGAAACGATGATCAGCGAAAAAGCCGAGGCGGCCGTTTAGACGTCACCGATGAATAGACCGCCGGATCCGCCGAAACCCCGCGTTCAATCGATCGGCTCGCTAGTCGGTCAATTGATCTCGCGACGCGGGTACGCACAAATCGCGGCCACCGACCGGTTCCACGAAGCGATCGCGGCGGCCGTCGGCAACGATCTGGCGGCCGAAGTCACCGTCGGCAAACTCAATCGCGGCGTGCTCAAAGTCTTTGCCAAAGACTCGGTCACGATCCAGGAATTGACGTTTCAAAAACGATCAATCATCAAGCACATCGCCAAACAGTTGCCCGACGCCAAGATCAGCGACATCCGCTTCGCCGTGCTGACCCGATAGTGGCGTAAGCTTCCAGCTTGCGGTATCGGGTTAAAACCCCAGCGAGCCCAACACCGCGTAGCCGATAAACACCAGGTACAAGCCGACCAAGACCAGCGACTTGCGCAGCGTCAGTTGTAACCGGTGCGACAGAATTGCCAGCGTGATCACGGTCAAGGACAGCAACAGGACCTGTAGACCGAATAAACCCGGCATCGGCTTGCCGTCGATCAGCAAATCGATCGGTTGGCCGTTGTTGAGAAAGATGCCGGCGATCAGGGGTAGTGACAGACAGATGCAGATGTCAAAGATGTTGGATCCGAAGGCGTTGCTGACCGCACCGTCGTCATCGCCACGCTTGGCCGCTCCGATGGACAGCAACGTATCGGGAACACTGCTAGCCGCCGCGGCAACAATCACGGCGACAAAGAACACCGGAATGTCCAGCGTGGTGGCGATCGACACAGTGACTTCCACCAGCCAGTAACAGGCGATCGCGGTAATCGCGGTGGAGCCGACCAACAGGCTGTAGGAGATCGACGGGCGAAGCGGGATTTGGATCCGCCCGAACAACATGCCGGCCGAGTCGACTTCGTCGTCACCTTCCTCGTCATCGCTCTCACCCCGCAGCTCGCGAGCGACATAGTCAATCAGACTCGGCGTCGCGTTGATCCCATGATCGGTCAGGGCGGATTGGATCTGTTGATCGCTGGGCTTGTCGATCGATTGAAGCGTCTCGATCGCCACCGATCGGGCAATCCGGTACTTGCGGGCATCGATCCACAGCCAGACCAAATACACCCCATAGAGGGCGAGTAAGATCGCGGCCAGGTGCCAGGAGAGTTGTTTGCTGAACAGAAACACGACCAGCACAATTTCACAGACCAGAAACCACAACCCGTCGCGGGTGATCACGGTGCGGTGGATTTCGATGATCGGTTTCCGGTGCCGAGTCAACGCGATGGCGATGCCGCAAAACGCGGGGATCAAAATCATGTTGTAGACCGCCGATCCGGCACAGGTCGCGATCGTCGCCCCAAAACCCTCGCCGGCGTGTAGACCGGGTTCCCCCGGCGGAGCCAGGACTGAAGCGTTCATGGCATACAGGACGAAGAAAAAACCCGTGAACAGTTCGGGCAGTGAGCTGGCAACCGCGTCCAACGTCGCACCGCGAACACTGCTGGGGATCCGCCACTGTTCGCCCAAATACTGTGCGGCGTCGGCGAACGGATCGCACGCTTGCCAAATCACGATCGAAATCATTGTGATTTGAAACACCGCAAGTGTCAGGTTAGCGGCAACCGACGCGGGAGCCAGACTCGCCCATCCGTAGCTGGCACACAGCCCGAGGAAGCAGGCGGCGGTGACCCAGACGGCGAGGCCGAAGCGGGTATCGGAGGGGGGAGAATCAGACGGGGCGGAAGCAGACAATCGACTCTCGAGATGGGCGGGAACGGTGGCTGGACGAAACGAAGTGTAGTTGGGAGCGAAATGTTTGCGGATGGGGCGCAGGAAAACACGGTCATGTTAAATTGCACGCATGACACACACCGATACCACAGAAATCCACCCCGCGGATCTGCCCGCCGAACTGATCGCCACCGCCAACGGAGTGCTCGATTGGCGCTGGGAAGACACGTCGATCGCGGGCAAAACCTGGCCGCTGGCGGTCGCAGCCGACCCCGATGCGATGCTGATCGATGCTTGCAAACGGCAAGATGACGGTGAAACCGGCGTCATCGACCCGTTTTGGGCAGCGACCTGGCGGGCGGCTTCCGGTTTGGACCGTTTTTTAGAGACTCTGCAACTGGACGGTCAATCGGTGCTGGAATTGGGCTGTGGAACCGGGCATGCGGGCATCTCCGCGGCGCTCCGGGGTGCTCAAGTGACGCTGACCGATGGAGTGGAAGACCCCCTGCATCTGGTCCGGCTGAGCAGTCACCCGATCGCGGACCGTTGTGAGATCCGTCGGTTGAGATTCGGAATCGATCGACTGGACAGAAAATTCCCCATCATCCTGGGCAGCGACGTCACCTACCTGCGTCAATTGTGGCCGGAGCTGGAGCAATGCTTGCTGGATCATTTGGCTCCCGGCGGCGTGGTCTTGTTGAGTGATCCGTACCGCATCATCGCCAATGAGTTCCGCGAGTGGATCGGCAAGCGTCCTTGGACCTACACCGAACACAAGCTGGAAATGAAAGACGACCCCGAACACCCGATCCGGGTGATGGAACTGCACTCGGCATGAAGGTGTGAGCGAACCGAGTATCCCGAGGGACGTCGATTGTATTACTGAACGACTTTTGGGCAAGCTCCGCTCAGCGGTGCACACCGCAGAGCGGTGCCACAACAAAGCCCGGAGTCGCGAAGCGCACTCCGGGTGGGGGCGCAGAGGACAGGGGAACCCCAGCGGGGTTCAA
>NZ_JBFHKV010001008.1:0-3152 GCF_041595215.1 Stieleria sp.
CGCCTGAAGGCTAAACACCAACGTGCGCTGGTGTGCAGGCTTCAGCCGCCTCGTCTCGCTGCGGAGCAGCGACCGGGAATCGCCTGAAGGCTAGACACCAACGTGCGCTGGTGTGCAGGCTTCAGCCGCCCACTCTCGCTGCGGAGCAGCGACCGAGAATCGCCTGAAGGCTAAACACCAACGTGCGCTGGTGTGCAGGCTTCAGCCGCCTCGTCTCGCTGCGGAGCAGCGACCGGGAATCGCCTGAAGGCTAAACACCAACGTGCGCTGGTGTGCAGGCTTCCTGAGCTGGTGACCTGATTCCTACCACACGCCAAGCTAAAGCTTGCGAAGCGGCAAGCTGGAAGCTTACCCCACTTTTTGCAAGACAGAAGCCTACCCCGCTTTTACCAACTCTTCGATCACTCCGGTGGAGTCTTGGAAAGTGTCACCGGGGTCGACACCGGCCCGGTCCAGCATGGTGTGCCAAACACGTGACAGCGGAGTCTGTTCAGGTAGCCGAAGGTGGCCTTGGTGTGCAACGCCGGCGGCCTTGCCGCCGAACAGGCAGGTCGGCAAGCGGTCTTTGGAATGCCCGATCCCCATCCCGCTCGAAAATCCCAACAGCGTGTGATCCAACAAGCTCGAACCGTCGGGTTGCCCGAACGACTTCAGCCGATCGATGAAGTAATTCCAATGCGAAAGATAGATCCGATCCACCTTCGCCAACTCCGCCAGGTTTTTGGGATCGTTACCATGGTGTGTCAATTCGTGGAACCCTTTCGACACACCGAATTCGGGAAACGTCCCGCCCGAACTTTCTTGACGGACGACGTAACTGATCACGCGTGAAGAATCGGTCTCGTAGGCCAGCGCGATCAAGTCGTACATCATCCGCGCGTACTTCTCGTACACAAACTGGCCGGCGGGCATGTTGACGGTAAAGCTTTCTGAAAAATCACTCAGACCGCTGGTGTCGACGTTCGGTTTGGGTTTCACATTCCAATCGATGTCACGTTCGAGTTGTTTTTCCACTTCGCGGACGCTGCTGAAGTATTCGTCCAGCTTGACGCGATCGCGTTGACCGACGGTGCGTTCCATCTGTTTCGCATCTTCCATGACCAGGTCCAGGATGCTACGCCGTTGACGGAATCCCTTTTTCCGCAGCTCGGTTTCTTCGGGACCGTCGACCTTGAACAGTCGATTGAACAAAACATGAGGGTCATTTTCTGACGCCAGCGGGACGCCGTCACGGTTCCAGGAAAGCGTGCGCAGGTTGCCGCCGAATCCGGTGCCGCGTTGGACACAAAGCTGCAGCGAGGGGAACCGGGTCTGGCGTCCGAGTTGCTCCGCCGCGATTTGATCCATCGAGACGGAATTGTTGATCGAGCTTCCGTCTTTGGCTTTCACCCCGGTCGAAAACGTGTAATCACCTTGGTGACCGCCGCCGTGTTCCAAATAGGTTCCCGAGAGGACGGTGAAGTCGTCTTTGTGTTTAGCCAGCACCTTCAGCGTCGGCGACAACGTGTAGTCGCGTCCTTCATCCACCGGCTCCAACTGGCGCATGTTCATGCCCGTGCCGAAGTAAAAAATACCGATCCGTTTGGGCAAAGCAGGTTCGAGGCTTTCGCCGCCGGCGGTCGCCCGTTTCGGCAGCATCGCCTCCAACAGCGGCAACGCCATCGCGCCGCCGGTGCCCCGCAGTAAGGTGCGTCGACCGAGTTGGGGTGCATGGATTTTGCTCATGGTTCTATTTCTTCAAAAAGGCATCCGAAAGGACGATTCCTTCGACCAAACTCTGCAAACTGTGTCCGTTGGATTTCATGCGATCGACCAAGCCATCGATTGTAACGTGATCGCTCGGTTCGATGATGCGGCCGAGTGCGTAGGTCAACACCTTCTCAGCAAACCCGCGCAAAAACCGATCGCTTTGGCGGCGCAGCGCCGTCCGGTACTCATGAATCGTCGTAAACCGAGTTCCATCGGGTAAGGTACCGCTGGCATCGACCACCGCGTGGTCAGGCCACCAGGGACGTTCGCCATCTTGCTTGGTCCGCCACGCGCCGGTGACACTGAAGTTTTCAAGTCCCAAACCGTAGGGGTCGATCGTGCGATGGCAATGGGCACAGGCGGTGATCGTGCGGTGTTTGTCCAATCGCTGCCGCACGGTTAACAGTTCACCACTGACGTTCGGTTCGACTTCTCCGACGTTGGGCGGCGGCGGCTTGGGCGGATCGTTGAACAAGACATCCAATATGTACTTGCCGCGTTCGACGGGTTTCGTCCGATTGCCATCGCTGCCCCATTTGTGCAGCGCGGCCATGGTGGAAAGCCCGCCGCGAACCGACGGCTGCGGGAACGCGACGCGAACCATGGCGTTGCCCGTCACACCGGGAATCCCGTAGTAGCGGGCCAGCGTCTCGTTGGCCATCGTCCAATCGCTGTCCAGGAAATCGAGCAAACTGCCGCCGCTGCGCATGACTTCGCGAAAGAATTCGATCGGTTCCGCGTTGATCGCTTCGTTCAAACCGGCATTCTCGGCGCGGTAGAAATCACGGTACAGGTTTTGATCGATCGCGAAACGGTCAAACTCATCCGCCTTCAGCCATTGCCGCGCAAACCCCTCGACCAGCGCGTCAGCTTTTTCGTGTGCCAACATCCGGCGCACCTGTCGTACCAGCTCGTCTGTGTCGGTCAATCGCCGCGACGCCGCGGCCTGACGCAGTGCGTCGTCTGGAATCGTACTCCACAAAAATCGGCTCAAACGAAACGCAAGCTCATCGTCGTTGAGTGCGTCGCCACCGGCAAGGTCGTCGTTACTCGCAGGGTCACTGTTACTCGTAAGGCCACTGCTGCTCGCCGCGGCGTCGCCCGCGATCGTTCCCTCCGCTTCACGGATCAACAGAAACGAAGGGCTACACAACATCGCGACGATTCCGGATTCAATCGCATCGGGAAACGCTTCTCCGTACTCCAATTCGCTGCGAACCACGCCAACGATGCGATCGATTTCCGCCTCGCTGACGCTGCGTCGAAACGCCCGTGGCAGCAGTCGGGCAAAGATCTCGCGGGCGTAGGATTCGCCGAACTCCGACGCGTCCAAACCGCGATGAAAGATCAGCTCCGTGCTTTGGGGTGGCCACTGTTCATACAGCGGCCCTTCCAGCTCGATC
>NZ_JBFHKV010001009.1:0-3151 GCF_041595215.1 Stieleria sp.
AAGTCGGGTCAGAAGTTGCGTCGCATTTTCGAGGTATCGATTCACCTCCTTGGCTTCGGTCGTCTGACCGACGAGTCGCTTGGCATAATCTTGGCCCTGTCCAAGGTGTTCTTTCAGGTCCGCCAACAGCCGTCGTCGTTCGACCAAACGGTCATATTCGGCGGCGGCTTCGCGTAGCACGTCCACCAATTCGTCGGGGTCCCAAGGTTTGGTGATGTAGCGAAACAGCCCTCCCTTGTTGATCGCGTCGATCACCGCTTTGATGTCGGCATAGCCGGTGAACACCATGCGGATGGCATCGGGGTATTCCGATTTCACCTTGCCAATGAATTCGACGCCCGTCATCTCCGGCATCCGTTGGTCGGTCATCACGACGTGGATGGGATGCTCGCGCAGGATCTCCAACGCTTCCGCTCCGCTTTCGGCGGTGTAAAGGTTGAACTCACGTCGCAACAAACCCTTGATCGAAAACAGGATTTCGGGTTCGTCGTCAACGATTAAGATCGAATGTTTCAACGGCGTCTTTCCGGTCATCGTCACTCCACGCAAATGTCATTCGGTTTTGGGGCGTGGCGGTAGCGTCACACGGAAGGTGCTTCCCCGCCCCATTTCGCTTTCCACTTCGATCGTACCGCCATGGTCACGGACGATCCCGTAACTGATCGCCAGGCCTAAACCGGTTCCCCCGCCGACCGGTCTAGTCGTGAAAAATGGATCGAAAATGCGTGGCAGGTGCTCGGCTTCGATGCCACTGCCATGATCTTCCACTTCGACGGTGATCGTTCCTTCCTCGTCCGCGGACGTCCGCACAACCACGCGCCCACCGGGCGCGGTTGCTTGGATGCCGTTTAGCAATAGATTGTACAGTACCTGATGGATCTTGGCCGGATGGCAAGTCACGCGCGGCAAATCGTCGCGCAGGCACTTTTCCACGGAGACCTGACCGGCTTTCATTTTGTGGGCCAGCACTTGCAGGGTCGACGTGATCGCCGCGTTGATATCCATCTCATCGAGTTCGGCTTCGTCCAGTCGAGCGAAATCGCGAAGATTATTGACGATGTCGCGAACCCGTTTGAGTCCCTTGGACGAACTTTCAAACAGCCGCGGCAGGTTTTCTTCGGTCCATTCCCAATCGCAGTCCTCTTCCAACTGACGAATTTCGTCAGCCAGATCCGGTCGGGCCGCTACCAACGATTCACTCAGCCGGCGGTAGCTTGAAAGGGTTTCGGCCAGGACGGCGACTTCGCGGCGGAGCACCGACAAATTATTGGCGACGATGGAGATCGGGTTGTTGATTTCATGCGCCATGCCGGCGGCCAGTTGTCCCAGGCCTGCGAGTTTCTCGCTTTGCACCAACGCGGCTTGCGTTTCGCGGAGTCGGCGGTTCTGTTCGGCCAGCGATTGTTCCAGCCGGATGATCCGCTCGCCTTCGCGGACACGCACACGCAACTCCTCGGTATCACATGGCTTGATCAGGAAATCATCCGCCCCAGCCTCCATCGCATGGACCAAATCCTCTTTTTCCGATTTCGCCGTCAGCAGGATGATGTAGGTGTAGTCGGGCGCCTGACTGGCGCGGATCCGCGTGACCAGTTCCAACCCATCCATTTCGGGCATCATCCAATCGCTCAGCACGAGCGGAAAACGCTCCTGTTGGTAACGCTCCCAGGCCTCGGCACCGTTCTCGGTTGCGACGATTTCATAATCCCATTGTTTCAGCGACTCGACCAACACATGCCGCATCATCGCCGAGTCGTCGGCAACCAGTATTTTCATGACCGGCATTTCCTTGGCGAGGGTTCCAGCTGCGACGTCTGCCCGCTGTAGCGTCTGTACGCAATCCGCTACAGCGCTGCAGTTTACGGTATAGTTTGGCAGGTCTCGTCAGGCTAGGTGGCAAAACCGGGAATCTTGACGGACCAGGAGAAATGAATCGACCTGCCGTCAAGGCACGCTCCCCAAGCTCAACAGGGCGATCGATGACGACGAAGCAACAAGCTGCCGCGGTGTTTTTCGGGTTCCTCTCGTGTTTCGTCGCCTCGGTCGCCCACGCCCAAGGCATCGTCACGCTGCAATCCGTCCCCGCGGAGCGTGAACCCATCACCGCCGATGAACCCTTGACGGAACAGTTTTCAGCTAAGCAGGCGGCGATTTATTTGGATCGTGCCGCGCTGACCTGGCAGAAAGAAAAGAAATGTGTGACCTGCCACACGAACATGCCCTATCTGTTCGCCCGACCGGCTCTGGCGTCGATCCAACAGGACTCGGGCGAGGTTCGTGAGTTCTTCGAGCAATACCCCAAGGTGCGTTGGAAGAACAAGGCACCCTCAGAGCGACAAGGGTTTTGGACGATCGTCGTCGCTGCCGCGCTGACGTTCAACGACGTGCAGACCACGGGCAAGCTCAGCCCGGTCGCCCGCGAGGTGTTGGATCTGATGTGGACCGTGCAGCGTGAAGACGGCGGATGGGTTTGGCCGGATTGCGACTATGCGCCGATGGAGATCGACGACCATTACGGCGTCACGCTCGCGGCACTCACCGTCGGGATCGCACCGGACGGCTATGCCGACACGGAAGCAGCCCGCGCGGGTCTGGTCAAGCTCCGTCACTACTTGGAACATGACCCGCCCAAATCACTGCATCACCGAGCCATGATCGCTTGGTGCTCGCTGCGGATCGACGGTATCGCCGACGACGAACAACGGGCGAGAACGCTGCAGCAACTGCTCGCCCTGCAACGCCCCGACGGAGGGTGGTCGACGTCCGGTTTCTTGTCCGACTGGAAAGGTCTTCAGCGCGACGACGGCGAACCCTTGGATGTCCAGACCAGTGACGCGTACGGCACCGGATTGGTGATCGTGATCAGCCGTGAACTGGGCGTGCCGGCGGACGATCCGCGATTGAAACGCGGCGTCGAGTGGTTGCTCACCCATCAACGCGAAAGCGGAAAGTGGTTCACGCGTTCCCCCGTCAACGACGCCGGTAATCTGATTTCCAACACGGGAAGTGCGTTGGCCGTGCTCGCCCTTCAGTCCTGCGGAACGCTGCCCGGTTGGCCGTTGGGCCGGTGACGCTGAACCGCAGGACAACGCTGTGAAGCATTTTTTAGCGGCAGGGCGCGAGCCCTCCGGTGCTTCGGGAACGATGAGCG
>NZ_JBFHKV010001010.1:0-3148 GCF_041595215.1 Stieleria sp.
ACGCGCTGAAGCAGGGTGACGTCGCCACCGGTGTACGAACCGCTGGCGTTGTGATCGCCGGCATAAGCCGCGATGTGCAATCCATCATCGTCACGAGTCGGTCGCAGCGCAGGCAACGGGGCACTATCGCGGACTTCGACGGTCCGCAGGTCCAAGACCTGTTTGGCGGTGTAGGGTGCGGAGGCGGGAACCGATGCGGCGAATCGTCCGAGTTCCATCACACCCTCCACGGCCGCAAACTCGTTCGGACTGCTGACGGTGACGCGTGCCAGTCCGGGGTTGACCAGATGGAACGCCGCAGCCGCGCCGGAGATGTCGGTGGAAAACCCACTCAGCGTCAACAGGTTGGGATCAAATGCCAGTTCAAAGTCGACGCTGGATACATCGTGCCCGGTGCTCAGCGTCACAGGAATTCCGGAGTCGGCGTTGCCGGGCAGGTTGACCGTCTGGCCGGCTCCACGGGCGAATTCGGGGATGGCGATGGTCACGTCATCGACCGCCGGCGTCGCGATCACAAAGCCGCGAATGAAATCGTCTCCCGCAGTTCCGTCTTCGTTGCCGTCGAGCCGTTCGCCCTGGTCGTCTTTGAATCCGTCGGTTGCACTGCGCAAGGTGACGGTGTAGTGGTCCGGTTCCAAGGGGCCACCGGTGCGGATAAAGGTCACGCTGCGCCCGGATTCATCGACGACCAGTGATCCACTCACGATTCCCGTTGCGGCACCTTGCACGACGACATCCGCCGGCCCGAGGGATTGGGAAAAGTCGTCGTACAAGTTCAAGTCGGTGTCATCGAGCGAGCGATTGAAGTGCGCGACAAAGCCGTTGTGGTTGGCCATGAAGTGCGTGACCACCAGCGTCGGCGTTGCTTGGTGATTGCCAAAATCGATGGTGCCAACCACCTCGTCTTCGCCAAGATGCACCAGATGCGACTGATCGTTCGCAGTGCTGGTGAATGTGAATTGGTCCACCACACCACCGCTAAACACGATTCGCGAAATCGGATCGGCCGGATCGAGTGTGGCAAAGTTCGCCGGATCGGCGTTGACCGTCGCCAGCCGACTGGTGACCTGCCCCAACACGGTCCCGTCCACACCGTAGGCCGTCGCCGTCGCAGGGGTGGGGCCGGCATGAACGAAGAAGAACCGCGTCGAATCGATCGGGCGGTTGAACTCCACGTTCCCCTCCGTGTCGTTGATTTCGTAAGCGAACAGCCCCGACGCGTTGAATGCCGGCATGCCCGTGTTGAGGACGGTTCCGCCGGCGAAGTGCGCCCCGGCAAAACTGAAATCGGTCACACCGGGAAGCGTGATCCCCGACTCCGGCCCCGTCGCATCAAATTCAATCGTGCTCGAGACCGCCACCGCGATCGGAAAGGTCTGTTGGAATCCCGTCGGCACGACTTCGCGAATGACATGACTTCCTTCGATCAGGTCGATGATCGTGTACCGGCCGGTTTCATCCACGTCGCTCGTCGAGGGGTTGTCCGCCGATGAGATGGCAAAGGGCTCACCGACGTCGTACTGTCCGTCACGGTCCACGTCGACGTAGATCCGGACACCCCCGAGTCCCGGTTCGCCGGCGTCGCGTTGTCCGTTGTTGTTCAAGTCGTTGAACTTGGTCCCGGTGACTTCACCGAAACCGGCTCGCGGCGCGGGCAACGGCGGCATGTACACAGCCAGCGGGCGGCTGGGATTATCGACCTTGTCCAGGATCTTGAGGTCAATTTGTGCCGGAGTCGTCGTGCCCCAGAAATTGTAGCGCAAATCGACTTCCGCATTCGAATCGCCGACCAGCACGATGCCGGTATTGTTGGAAGCCAGATTGCTGAAGTCATTGATGCGAATGTCTGTCCGGGCCGAACTGTCGATTTGCAGCGGAGTGTAGAACTCATTGCGGTCAAACACGACGCTCGCTGCCGGATCGATCTCGATCTTGTCCCAGGCAAAAAGCGACTTCTCGGCGAAGAAGTTCCCACGGACAAAGATCCGAGCGATGTCTTGGAGGTTGCCTGTGCTGATGCGGGTGAAATCGGTCTTGAACACGTCCAACGTGCCTGTCGCGCTGACCGAAATGCCCGAGGTTTGCCCGCCGTATCCATCTTCAAGTACCAGGGACGCGGCGTTGTCGAATCGCAAGGTGCCGTCAACATTGAACTGCTGGTTTTCCTTCAGCAACGTACTCACATCATCATTGATCGACAGTAACGCCTCCTCTTGGATCGTGAACCCGCTCGGGAATACATAGCGCAGATCAACCGTCGTGGCCGTGCCAATCGGATTCAGGTCCAGTGTTTCCCCGGTCGGCAGTGAGCCGGCAAGGATGTTGATGTCTTCAAAACGCAGGTTGTCTGCAAGTCGAGACGGATCTTGCAGGTGTGGATAGGGCACCGAGATCGGCTGCGTGAACTCGTTCCGCAGGACCCAAGGCGTAACTCCGTTGCTGATCACACTGCCATCGCTCAATCGGATCGAATCCCAGTCGAAGTGTGAGTCTGTTGCTTTGAATTTTCCACCGGCGGCGACGTCGATGCGAATGTCGTCTTGAAAGTTGCCGGTGTTGGTACGCGTGAAGTCCGTATTGATCACGTCCAGCGTGCCCGTTCCATTGACCGAAATCCCGGCGAATTGACCGCTGTAACCGTCTTCGGCGACCATCGAAGCCGCGTTGTCAAACTTCAACGTGCCATCAACCGAAATCTGTTGGTCTTCTTTCAACAACACCGAGACGCCCTGATTGACCGACAGCATCGCGTTGGATTGGATCTCGAATCCGCTCGGGAACACGTAGCGCAGGTCAATTGTCGTCGCCGTGCCGATCAGATTCAGGTCCAGCGTTTCCCCGGTCGGCAGTGAGCCGGCCAGGATGTTGATGTCTTCAAAACGCAGGTTGTCCGCAAGTCGTGAGGCATCTTGCAGGTGTTGATAGAGCACCGAGATCGGCTGGGTGAACTCGTTCCGCAGGACCCAAGGCGTGGCACCGTTGCTGATCACACTGCCATCGCTCAATCGGATGGAATCCCAGTCGAATTGCGAGTCCGTTGCCTTGAATTTTCCACCGGCGGCGACGTCGATGCGAATGTCGTCTTGAAAGTTGCCGGTGTTGGTACGCGTGAAGTCCGTATTGATCACGTCCAGCGTGCCCGTTCCAT
>NZ_JBFHKV010001011.1:0-3145 GCF_041595215.1 Stieleria sp.
GCTGAAATCGATGACTTCGATCGTGTCTTGATCTTGCGAGGCGGCCAACGCCGACTGCAACGGCGGGCTGTAGCTGACCAGGCGGGCACGTCCGCCCAAGGGCGTCGCGTCCACCAACTCCGAATCGACGCCCGCGGCAAAGATCCGCATCAACGTATCGCTGGCGTCGGCCGCAAACACCCGCGGGGTAAATTCTTCACTCGCCAGCAAGTAAATGACGTTGCCGTCGTGGTGCATCCGCGTCGGTCGAGCGTCGCTGCTCAACGACACCGTTTGGACCACGTCCAGCGACCGAACATCCACGACATGGACTTCGTTGTTTCTGCGGTACAGCGATGTCGCGACGTACAAGTAGTCACCGGCGGCATCAATCGTCATCGCAGCCGGGCTCGGGATCTCCGTGATGACGGTTTGCAAATTCGAGTTGGCGCCATCGATGCGAATCGCCGAGAGACCATTGCCGGATTGATGACGGACAAACAACAGCGATCCATCAGGCGAAAAAAGAACTTCGGTGGGCGACGCCGCTCCGGTCGCAACCCGCGAGATTTCGGTCCGCGTCGCCGTGTCGACCAGCACCAGATCGCCGCTGCCGGTGACCGGAATCGCCAACAGCGATCCATCCGGGGAAAGTTGTAGACGCGTGTAATCATACATTCCGCCGGTCGCATCACCGATCGGGATCGATCCGGCAACGCTTGATGATGCGCCGTCGACGTCGATGAAATACAGCGAATCGGGGGCATCGGTCAGTCCCGTCGTCACCGCGTAGGCCTGCGTTCCATCGTCGCTGATCGCGACGTCTCGCGGGAAGTAGTTGATGCCCGTCAGCGTGGCATCGACAGTGCCGGAGACCAGATCAACCAGCACGACGGAGTTCGACGTGCTGGCGCTCGATGCGATGGCGTATCGGCCGTCGGGCGTGATCGCCAGCGAATCAACATGGAATCCGACATCGATCCATCGCGTCACGGACTTGCCGGCCAAATCGACGACGGACAAATTCTTTGAAGCGTAATTCGCCGTCACCGCGGTCAATCCGTCGTCCGTGAGTCTCATGACGACGGGCGTGTCGCCTTCGATCGCCGATCCACCGATGCGTGTTTCCAGGACCGATGACGCGGGGCCGCTAATGTCGATCCATGAATATTGATCACTCTGCAAGCGACTGATCTTCAATCCCCGCGACTCGGTCGGACTGGTCACCACGAAGTCCATCGAGGAATCATACGGCAGCGTTTTGACTCTCGTTTTTGACGCCAAATCAACGACATCGCCCGCCAAGACGTAGTTGCCGTCGGCGCTGATCGCGAATCCATTCGTGTTGCCTGCTTGGACCGAAGCACGGGACCCGTCGGTCAAATCAATGAACTGCAAGGAGCCGTAGCGACCGCCGATCAATTGCTGCTCGTCGGGAGAGAGCAAGACATGGTTTGTCGTCAGCCCCGGCCCGTTGATCTCTTGAAGCAACGTATTGCCGGCAAGGCTGATTTTGCTGATCGTGCTTTCAAACACCGAACGTCGGCTGACCGCGTAAACGGTGTTGCCGTCAGCCGTCAACAAGATCGCCGGCGATTCGTCCGGCACCGGAATCGACGCGGCGAGCGAGCCCGTTGATAAAATAAAAATGTCGACGGTGGATCCCGCGACGTCCGTCCCCGGACCAATCAACTTGGTGCCATCGGGCGTCAACACAAAATCGGTGTAGTGGAACAGCGAGCGTCCGGCGTACCCAAAACTGCTTGCCCGTGAAATGGAACCTAACCCGGAAGCTTCAAATTGATGGGTTTGGGTGAACGTAGTCAGCGAAACCGTGACGTACTCGCCGCCGGCGGTCGCCACGACGGCCCGTGAACTGTCGTTCGTGGTGTGGACGCGATAGGGCCACGCCGACGACGTTGCAATGTCTGCGATCTTTGTCAGTGTCGCCAAGTCGATCACGGTGACCGTGTTGCCGTCGGTGTTGGCGGAAACGGCATAGGCACCGTTGGGAGTCACGTCCAGGTCAACCGGCTTGCCTTCGACCGGGATTTCGGCCAGCAGGTTGCCGGTCGCAGCCTCGTAAATGAGCACGTTCTCGCTGTCCCGGTGGGCGATCAGGTACCGCGAACCATCCGGCGTGAAGACGACGTCGCGAATCATGTCGCCTTCGGGTGACGAATCCAGCGAAATCTGCGTCCGATGGATTTCCGTCGTGTCGACGCCGGGGCCGGCGGCAAAGTCGCCACCGAGATTCCCGACCACGCTTGGGGGCAACGCCAAACCTTGGGCGGCGTCGATCGATCCGTTCAGATCCGCGTCGATTCGGTCGCGATCCAGTGTCCCGCCCGACGTCACGGACAACACATAGTCGGAATGCCCGCCGACCACCTTCACATAGACGGTGCCGGTGACCGCGGCGGCAAAGTCATCGATCCGAGCATCATCACCCTCGACGATTGCCGACGCCAGTGACGAACCGTCGGCGGCGTGCAGCGACAACCCCAGCGGACCGTTGCCGGATTGAGTCATCCCCGGTGATGCGACCGCAAACGTCGTCGGCACGTCGGCATCGAGCGAGAGGGCAAACCAGTCACTGTCGCTGCCGCTGTCGAATGAACCGGCCACGCCGACCTGCGACACCGATTCGCTCGTCACGCTCCAGCCCGTGTCGACCGCTTCGGCGTCAGCCAACGTGTCGTTGCGAAGCGATGAAGAAAACGGTTCCGTCTCAAGCACCGTCGAAAGCCCCAGCTGCAAGGCGTACGTGCCGCCGAATCCCGAGCCTGTCTCGACCACGACGGTGTAGTCCCCGAAGACAGGAACGGTCAACGCATTGATGACGATCGGCTCTCCGGCAGCCGCGGTTGCGTCCGCGAGGGTTGCCCCAGTGGGATCGAGGACGCGTAGTCTGGGCGTGGGAACGCTGTCGCCGGCCAAAGCCGCGGGCTGCACGACCAGGCTGACCGTTTGACCGGATTCCAGATTGATTTGGTATCGATCTTCGTCGCTGCCGGAGTGCCAAAGCCCGGAGATGGACGTTTGGTAAACACGGGATCCGAGCGGTGCCGACGCCGTCCAGACGCCCGGATAGCCCAACGTCTCGATGTCCAGCGGAAACGACGCCGAGAACGCTTCGTTGGGAAAACCGTCGGTGTCGGCCACC
>NZ_JBFHKV010001012.1:0-3144 GCF_041595215.1 Stieleria sp.
CAACGGATCACCCGCAGTTCCAATTTCCCTTACACCGCGGACGACCACGCCAACGATCCTTCCTCCGCCTCGCCGCTCCGCGAATCCGGTTCGGTCGCCGTCGATGCGTTCGGCATCATCGAACGAAACGACGACGTCGATTGGTTTCAATTCTCTACCGGTGGTGGCAACGTCTCGCTGCAGATCGATGTACTCGATTACAAACCGAACCTTGATGTGTGGGCGGGACTGTACGATTCCTCGGGCACCTTCCTCGTCGATTCCAATCCCCAAACATCGCTGTCGGCTTCCCTGCAAGACATTCCGCTTGCCGCAGGTGATTATTTCCTCAAGATCGACGGCGTCCCACGCGACGGAACCTACGACGCTGCACTGGACGCCGTGGTCGAGCCGATGCCGGCGCCGTACACCGTGGCCAACCCGCTCGGTTACAGCGACTACGGCAGCTTGGGTCAGTATCGGATCAGCGGAACGATCGTCGATCCCGGCATCGCATCGGTCTCGATCACCGCCGCCTCGGCAACGGTTGCCGAGGGTGAACAGGCGGAATTCACGCTCACCAACAGCGCTGGCGGCGACGGCGATGTGATCGTCGAAGTTCGTTCGGTGCGTCAATCGGCGCCGGGCCAGCCGGCTCCCAACTCGACCGAGCCCGCGGATTTCGGCGGACCGCTACGGCAAACCGTTTCGATGCTCAACGGCAGCGGGACGTTGCTGATCCCGATCGTTGACGACGCAACTGCCGAAGGCTCTGAGTTCTTTGAAGTGCACATCGTGGACGCGGCAACGTATGCCGTGGCCGATCGCGTTGCCGCCATGGAAGTCGAAGAAATCGTGTCGATCTATTCCATCGAAGCGACCGCGACGATCGCCAACGAAGGGGATGAGGGGACCGGTTCGACGCACCAGTTCACCATCCTTCGCGCCGGACTGCCCACGCAAGCCCACGAGGTCCATTGGCGACGCATCTTCCCCGTCGGCAGCATGATGTCGGCCGATCTTCAGGATTTCGTTTCTCCCGCATCCGGATCGGTCTCCTTTGAGATCGGTGAGACGTCTCAGTCACTGGAAATCGAGATTCGCGGTGACACCGATTCGGAGCCTGATGAGTCCTACACCATCGAGTTGTACGTTCCGACCGGCGGAACGTATCAAGTCGATCCAGTCGCCTTCAGCGCCGACGGCCAGATCATCAACGATGACCCTGTCCTGCCTGAGATCACGTTGCGCGGCAATCAGGGATTGTCGATCGTCGACGGCGCTGCGGCGATGATCGGCAACGGGACCGACATGGGATTGGTCGATGTCCAAGCCGACTCTCACACGCAAACGTTCACGATCGAAAACGAAGGCGGCATGGATCTGTACCTGTCGTCGCTCGCGATCTTCGGAACCCACAGCTACGACTTTTCAATCACGCGGTCCCCCGCGGTCTTGGTCGGACCGGGCGATTCGACGACGTTCGACGCCACGTTTGATCCGACCGCTGCCGGACGGCGAAACGCGACGATCATGATCTCCAGCAATGACGCCAACGAGTCCGTGTTCAGCGTCCCCGTGTCCGGACTGGCGACCGATCTCCGCGTCGAGCGGGTCGAGGTCAACCAGGGTGCCGGATCGCGCAGCCAACTCGATTCGGTCACGGTCGTCTACAACCAACGCGTCGACCATCCATCGCTCTCGCAGGCCTGTGAGATTCGAAACGTCACCACCGGCCAGTCTGTCGAATCGATCCAGGCGACGCCGGTGGATTTCAACGGTCGCACCGAAGTCTTGCTGACCCTCGAAGACGCCGCCGGCGTCCCCGTCGTGCTAGACGACGGTAACTATGAACTCCGCGTGCGATCGTCCGCGGCGATGTCACTGGCCGTCGAACCCTATCCGATGCGCAACGATCTGTTGTTCGGCACCGACGCCGGCGCGGTCGATCGTGCCGACGCGTTCTTTCGCCTGTTCGGCGATTCCGATGGGGATCGCGACGTCGATGGACAAGATTACGGACGCTTCGGATTGTCGTTCCTGCGGCCCAACACCTCACCGGATTTCAACGCGCAATTTGACGCCGATCGGGATGGCGACGTCGATGGACTCGACTACGGCCAGTTCGGGCTCAGGTTCCTGAAGACGCTGTGATGCGTTTCATGCGTCTGTTTCCGGCTATCGCAGCATTCCCTTGCCGGCTATCGCAGCGACGATGGCGTGCCGGCGGCGATGCTGAGGTCTCCGCCGGGGACGTAGTTTCCGCTCAACAGGTCCATCAGCTTCGCTCGTGCGTCTCGTTCCCGCGGTTGTTCCATGCCCGGCGGGCTGCCCCAAAACAGGTGGGTGTTGTCGCCGGTGATGATTTCCAATTGGGGCACCAGATTCAGGCGTGAGTCACCGCTGACGGTGATTTTGGCGATTCGGATTTGATCGCGGACGGCGGAAAGCAGCTTGGCCAACAACGCCGCCGACTCCACGCGGCGGTCGCCAAATGGCGTGCCCTCGTTGCCGGTCGGGTACAGCTCCCAGACTTCGATGTGAATCAATTCCATCGCATCGTCGTACGTCAATCCGGCCGTCGGCAGCAGCATCCCCTCGCCATCGAGCGGCAGATAACCGTTCACGTCCGAGACCGGATAGCCGAGACTTTTCAGGTGCTCGGCGATCATCTGTTTCCATTTCTCGCCCCCGGTGACATGAAACGCCGCCACCGGTTGGCGGTAATCCAAGTCCAATTCGAACTTGCCCGACGGCAGTTTTCGAACGCGATGGACATGTTTGACCCAAGGGTGGCTGGCAAAGGCCGACGCCAGTTTCGCGGTCACACTGCGATCGGCCGGCGACAATTCGGTCAACCGGGTTTCGTCATAGACCTCCGCCACCAAATCGGTCCGCACGTACTCATGCGGCGGGGAAATCGTGATCGATTGCGGATCCACGCTTCCGTAGGCCTGGGCGAAATGCTCGGCGTACCAGCGTGAGTAGGCGAGGTACGAGCCGATCAACAGCAGCATCGGCCAGATCAACGACCAGGCCGCCGGCGCCAGAATCAATCGGCGCAGAATGCTGCGGATCGGGCGATGATCGGTTTGCTCGCTTTGCTTGGCCATCTGGCCGCACCTTCCATGGATAAAGCACGCCGTTGCCGGCCGATTCCGATCG
>NZ_JBFHKV010001013.1:0-3141 GCF_041595215.1 Stieleria sp.
GGACTCGTCGCCTCGTCCACTACCGCCTACCCGAAAACCAAGGTGCGGCGGAATACTAGCGCAGGAGAATCATCGTTTGTTTACCGAGCCCGCTGTCGCGATCGAATTCCTATTGTCTCCCACCTCGTTGTTGATGGCGGCGATCGGTTCGTTGTTGGGCATCTTCGTCGGCGCGATTCCCGGATTGACCGGCGCGATGTTGATCGCGTTGACTTTGCCGCTGACCTATTCGATGCCGAGTGAGTTGGCGCTGGTCTTGTTGGTTTCGATGTATGTCGGTTCGGTCAGCGGCGGACTAGTGACGGCGACGTTGCTGCGGATCCCCGGGACGCCGGCATCGATGATGACGACGTTGGACGGCTACCCGATGGCGCAGCGGGGCCAGGCGGGGCGGGCGCTGGCACTGGGCATCGGCGGCACCTTCATCGGCGGGATGATCTCTTGGGGATTCCTGGTTTGTCTGGCCCAGCCGATGGCGGCCTGGTCGTTGACGTTCGGCCCCTTCGAATTCTTTGCGCTGGTGATGGTTGCGATGGTCTTGATCGCGACCGTCGGCGGCAAGTCGCTCAGTCTGGGGCTGTTCTCCGGCGCGCTGGGCGTGATGATCGCCATGCCCGGTTCGTCTCCGGCGACCGGCATCGCGCGATTCACGTTCGGGATCCATGAGATGGATGACGGGTTCAAACTGCTGCCGGTCTTGATCGGGCTGTTTGCGGTCAATCAAGTGATTCGCCAGGTCTTGCAAGGCGATGTCGGCGGCAGCGCCGCGGAAGTCAACGATGGCGACAAACTGGATTTTCGGCTTCGCGATTTGGCGACCCACGGCGTCAACCTTGTCCGCTCGGCATTGATCGGCACCTGGATCGGGATCTTGCCCGGCATCGGTGCCAACGTCGGTTCGGTGATCGCCTACTCGGCCGCCAAGCGGGCGTCCAAGACGCCGGAACGATTCGGCAACGGCAGTGAGGAGGGCGTGGTGGCGTCCGAAACCGCCAACAACGCGACCGTCGGCGGGGCGCTGATTCCGCTGGTCGCGATGGGGATCCCCGGCAGCGTGATCGACGCGATCTTGTTGGGGGCACTGGTGATTCACGGCTTGCAACCCGGACCGATGCTGGTGCAAAGCGATCCGCTGGCGGTGCAGACGATTGTCGGAACGATGCTGATCGCCAACCTGCTGACCCTGCTGTTCTTGCTGGCTTCGGTGCGGATCATGGTTCGTGCCGCCAGGGTGCCTCTGTTTGTCCTGGTCCCGGTGGTAATGATCTTCTGCGTGATCGGTTCCTACGCCCTTGCCAATCGCATGTTTGACGTTTGGGTGATGCTCGCCTTCGGTGTCATCGGGTATCTGATGGAACGGTTTCACATTCCGATTGCGCCGCTGGTGATCGGGTTTGTGTTGGCACCGATCGGCGAAGAACACCTGGCGGCGGGGCTGATGCAAAGCGGTGGCAGTTTGATGCCGATGTTCACCCAACCGATCTCATTGGGTTTGTCTCTGGTTGCACTGGGGCTGTTGGCGTGGACACTATGGCGTCGGTTCAACGACGGCAAAGCGATCGTGTTGCCTGACGAGTCATCGTAGCTCGGCGATCACGTTCAACGCCCCGTCCAATGTTTACCCCGTTTCCCTCTGTCCCGATTCGATCCGCCAAAACTATGCGCCCCAATATCCTGTGGTATTGCACCGACCAACAGCGTTTCGACACGATCGGTGCGTTGGGAAACCCGTACGTGGTCACGCCGACGATCGACCAACTGGTCGCTTCCGGCGTCGCGATGACCCATGCCTATTGCCAAAGCCCGATCTGTACGCCGAGTCGTTCCAGTTTCATGACCGGCATGTACCCCTCGCGGGTTCACAACACCCGCAACGGCAATGAGTCGTTCCCGGCGTATCCTCCGGTGATCACCAAGTTGATCGCGGAATCAGGGTACGATTGCGGTCTGGTCGGCAAGTTTCATTTGCAAAGCGCGGGGCATCGCACCGAACCGCGGATCGACGACGGGTTTTCGTATTGGAAATTCAGCCACGCGCCACGCGATGATTGGTCCGAAGGCCATGACTATGCCGAATGGGTTCGCCGTCGCGGCGGTGACTTGGATGCGATGCGTCAGTCCGCCGAACGGGTTCCGACGGAGTTTCACCAAACGACCTGGGCCAGCGAGTGTGCGATCGAATTCATCCAAGACCACGCGGCGGGGGAGAAACCTTGGCTATTGAATTTGAACATCTACGATCCCCATCCGCCGTTCATCCCGCCCAAAGCGTACGCCGATCGATTTGATGCCGCCGACATGCCGGGACCGCACTTTCGCGATTCGGATTTGATCCAACAAAAGAAACTCGCATCGCTGGATTTCCAAGACGAAATCCGCACGCCGGAACAGCACAACGCCAAGCGGGTGCAGGCGGATTACTACGCCATGATCGCGCAGATCGATGACCAGTTTGCGCGTCTCCTTGAGACGCTCGATCGCACCGGCGCGCGGGACAACACGGTGATCATCTTCACCAGCGACCACGGCGAGTCGCTGGGCGATCACGGGCTGATGTTCAAGGGGTGCCGATTCTACGAAGGCCTGGTGCGGGTGCCGTTGATTTTCTCGTGGCCGGATCAGTTTCAATCAGGATTGATCTGTGACGGACTGGTCGAGTTGCTCGATCTGACCTCGACGTTGATGCAGCTGTGCGGATTGGAGTGCCCGGATTACATGCAGGGCAAGAGCTTGATGCCGATCTTGCGGGGCGAGTCGGATCCGACCCATCACCATGATTTCGTCCGCAGCGAGTACTTTGATGCACTCGATCCACACTTCACCGGCGGAGTGGGAACGTTCGGCACGATGTATCGGACACCTCGCTATAAGCTGTGCGTGTATCACGACAAGGGGCTCGGCGAACTGTATGACCTTCACACCGACCCGTGGGAGTTTGAAGACCTGTGGGATGATCCCAAACATCAATCGATCAAGCACAGTCTGATTCAAGACGCCTTCGACGCCCACGTCGTGCTGACGACCGATATGGGGTCACGCCGTATCGCCCCGATGTGAGTGTTGTGCGGGGGCGTTGGATCGGCGTTTGAGGTTCAATGACAGCAGGCCGTGTTGTTGTTAGCGGCAGGGCGCGAGCCCTCC
>NZ_JBFHKV010001014.1:0-3136 GCF_041595215.1 Stieleria sp.
GATTCCAACTACGACGACTACCGCGGCGCGATCACTTACGTTCGCGTGATGCAGGGACCGGTACGCAAGGGACAGAAGATCAAATTTCTCCGCGCCGGAACGGCTCATGAAGTCGTCGAATTGGGCCAGTTCGCGCCCCAGCGTGTCGCACGCGACGAATTGGTGGCCGGCCAAGTCGGCTATCTGATTTGCAACATCAAAAGCATCGGGGACGTGCACATCGGGGACACCGTCAGCATCGCCGGCGACAACCCCGCCCCGGCACTGCCGGGCTACGCGCGTCCCAAACGGATGGTTTACTGCGGGCTATTCCCCAGCGACGGACAGAACTTCAGTGACCTCCGCGACGCCTTGGAGCGGTTGGCGGTCAATGATCCCAGTTTCGAATTCGAGCCCGAGACCAGTGACGCGCTGGGGTTCGGATTCCGCTGCGGATTCCTGGGGCTGTTGCACATGGAGATCATCCAGCAACGGTTGGAGAACGAATCGGACATCGACCTGGTGCAAACCGCGCCCAATGTCACCTACGAGATCGTCAACAAGCGTGGCGAGACGAAGACGGTGCACAAACCGCAAGACGTCCCGGATCCGGGCGACATCGAAGAGTTTCGTCAGCCCATCGTGCGCTGCAACATCATCGTCCCGACCGACTTCATCGGTGCGGTGATGAAACTGTGCCAAGAACGACGCGGCATTCAGAAGTCTCAAGAATACCTGGGTGCCCAGCGGGCGATGTTGACCTACGACATCCCGTTGGCCGAAGTCGTCTATGACCTGCACGACAAGATCAAAAGCTGCACCCGCGGCTACGGAACGTTGGACTACGAGATGGTCGGTTACGAAGCCGCCGATTTGTGCCGCTTGGACTTTTTGGTCAACGGCAACCGGGTCGACGCGTTAAGCATCGTTTGCAACCGGGCCGATGCCGACCGACGTGGACGCGCGGTCGCCAAGAAGCTGAAAAGCGAAATCGACCGGCACATGTTCGAAGTCGCGGTCCAAGCCGCCGTCGGCAGTCGCGTCATCGCCCGAGAAACCGTGCCGGCGATGCGAAAGAACGTGACGGCCAAATGCTACGGCGGTGACATCACGCGGAAACGCAAGCTGTTGCAGAAACAGAAAGAAGGCAAGAAACGCATGAAGGCGGTCGGCAACGTCGAGATCAGCCAAAAAGCGTTCATGGCCGTGCTGAGCGAAGCCGAGGGAGGTTGATTCGCGGTCGCTTTTCGGCGGATCGGGTAAGAAGATTTCGGGGGTAGGAAAATTGTGAAAAACACCCTCCATTGAACAAAGCGAATCTTCCTGCCTCCAAAATTTTCCTACCTCCCCACCCAGCCGCGGTGTCCAATTGCGTCGGTGGGAGCCAGTGCCCGCTTTGCCTCCGCTTCGTCTTTGACGAAACCGTTTTCGTAGACCGCCACGACCACGCCGCCGATTCCCAGCAAGAAGACCTGCACCATCGGGATGATGGTCATGTTGTGGAACATGGCGTTGGGAAAGTAGCAGGCCAGAATCCCGACCGTCAGGAGTCCGACCCGCCGCCGGTCCAGTGGCAAGGAGCCATCGGTGGCCATCCGCCATCCATAGCCGGCCAGCGTCACGATCACCACCAGGAACAGCCCCAATCCGATCAGTCCCGAATCGACCAGGAACGCCAGAAAGACATTGTGATGGCTGTAGGATCGAACGCGCTCCAACGGCAGACCATAATCCCGAATCGTGTGGTACGCATCGTGACGTTGGAAGTACTGTCCGTATCCGTGACCCGTCAGAGGTTTGTCTTTAAACATCTCCCACGCGACGGTCGCCAAAAGGGGGCGAAGCTCGATCGACTTGGCGGCATCGGCGGCCGAGAGTGCTTTGTCGCGTTTGAATGCCATCAGTTGTTCTTTCAAACCCATCGCCATCGCGCCGGCCAATAGCACGGTGGCGGCCAATCCGATCACTCGCACCCAGCGAGGACTGTGGACCAATCCGACAATGGCCACCGCGCCGGCGACCCCCAACCAGCAACTGCGTGTCAGCGTCGCGTACCCGCCGACCAACAGGACCACACCGATCGCGGCGTAGATCGCTTTGGTCCGTCGGTCGCTACCGATGAAGCAGGCGGCGACCGCGGCCATGGCGACGCCGATGATGAATCCATTGCCCGCCGGGTTTAACAACGGTCCTCGACCGCGACCGAGAAACATCCAGACTTCCGGATTGAGGATGTGTTTGGGAAACACAAACGCGTGCCACCCTTTGACTTCACAAACCGCGGTGAAGGAAAGATAGACCCCCAATCCGATCAGCGCGTGCAGCAACCACCACAAGTCGCTTCGGCGGAACGGCGTGACCCGCGCGACGCAGTAAACGGCGATCGGCATGAAGATATAAAACAGCCAGCGGGCGGTCGGATCGACCAGCGTCTCGCTCAGGTCACCACCGCGGCTACGCTGGAACAGGTAAACGACGAACACCAGCAAGCAGACATCGACACGATTGACCGGCGACAGTTTCAGTTTGCCGAGTCGCCACTGGACGGCGGCCAAACCGATCAGGAACGCCCACAGCATGCGGTCCAAGCTGATCTGGATCGGCCCGTCGAAGGCCAGGAAGGGAGGTCCGAACACGGTCCCGGTCAACAACAGCAGCGTCAGCATGCTGGCCAGACGCCCGTCTTTGATGAGCGGGACCAGCCAGACGACGACGGCGAGTGCGAACAGGAGAGCCAGTAAGTTCATCGAAAACACGAAGGATGCGGGCGTTTGTCGCTCGGCGGTGATCGCCGAGAGTTTGTTCGGTGCAAACAAGTGACAACGGGTTCCCAACCATAGGTGCCAGATGCATCTCGCCCGGCGGAAATTCGAACGCAATCCCATGCGGCCGAGGGTGTCCCAGAGCGTTTCGCCGGCGCATCGGGAACAACCGCTACCAAGTCACCCCGGTCGGCAAACCAAACCGTGAATCGCCAGCGCACGAGCATGAGTGTTGGTGTGCAGGCTTCAGCCGCCCCTTTTCGCTGCTCCGCAGCGAAAAGGAATCGCCTCAAGGCTCGTGCTCCGTCAACTTGTAGAGTTAGGGTGCCGCGGAAAAGGGAGCAGGCTGAAACTTGCGGAGCGATGAAATGCCCACTGAACCCACGGATATCAGC
>NZ_JBFHKV010001015.1:0-3132 GCF_041595215.1 Stieleria sp.
GCCAGTCCACGGTTGTCGACGGTCCAGCTGATCGTGACGGAGTCGCCTCCGGTGGCAACCGCTGGTGCATTGATTTCGCTGACGACCAGATCCGGCTGAGCCCCGAGCACCTGGATCGCTCGAGCCTTGTAGTTGTTGTTGTCAATGTTGTCGGGGTCGTCGGGATTGTGGTTGGACGCCAACGTGTCTTCGGGAACCACGTCCAGCGGGTCGACCCAAGGCGTCACGTACCATGTGCCCGATTCGAGTTGCCGTGGGATGCGTATCGTGATGGAAGTCTCGTAGCCGGCCAAACGGTCCAGTGATCCGGTGTGGGTGGTCGTCTGCAACAGCAGGTCGCCCTGTCCGGGGTGGGGGCGATTCTTGTCACGCGTCAACCAAACGTTTTCGGTCCAGGTGTCGCCATGCGTCGCGCCGCTGCCGCGATTGGTCACGGTGTATCGCACGGGGATCTCGGCTCCGGCAACGACTTGATTCGGCGCGATGACATCGCTGACCACCAGGTCGGCCAGCGGTTCGGGCTCGATGAAGATCGATTGGTAGCTGATGTTGTTCTGGTTGTTGGGCCATTCGGCGATGTTGTCCGTGGCGTCGGTTTGCACGATCACGTAGACATCGCCGCGGTAACGGATGGGGATGACCACACTGCCGGCATCGCTGCTGTAACGCTCGCCGGCCGCCAAGGCCGAACCGTTGTCAAGCTCACCGATCAAAATGTCCGCCTGGTCGACCACGGTGTCGAGCGAAAGGTAGACGCGATCGATCCACTTCGTTCCGGCCGTGCCGGCACCGCCTTGATTGACCACCGTGAATTGTGGAGACAGCGTCGTGCCCGCGGTCAGTCGCTCGGGGATCGTGATCGAGTCGACTTGCAAATCGGGTCGGGGACGCACATTGATGATGATTGGCTCCGGCTTGGTGTTGTTAACGACACCGCTGCCCTCGTAAAGCAACTCTTGGAAATTCGTGCGAACGAACAGATTGAAGACGCCCGCGGACTGGATCGGAATGCGAATCGCTTCATTGCGTGTGTAGCTTTTACCGGGCGTCAGGGGATCGACGAATGGAAACGTTCCCAACTGGATGATCTGGCCATCTGGGTCACCGGCCGGTTGCAGGTAAACGCGGTCGATCCAGCCACCCGACGCTGAACCGAGCCCGCTGTTGGTGACCGTCCAGCTGACATCCAACAGCGTCCCTTCTTCGGCCACGTCGGGTGCCACGACTTCATTGACGATCAAATCCGGTGACGGCAACAACGTGATCGGAAACGCACCGCTGGCCGCGCGATTGTTGTCGTCAAAGATGAATTCGAAGGGAGCGTTTTCTTTTGCCGTGTGGACGATCACGTAGTGATCACCGGACAAACCGTCGGGCACGATGAAATGGCCGGTTCGTGTATAACTGTCGCCCGGTGCGATCTGTCCAAAATGCTGGAACCGAACTTCGCTGCCTTCGATCGGCTGTGTCCCGGCGGGGTCCTCAGCCAAGTAGACCACGTCGTACCAATCGCCGCGGTTGGTGATTCCGATCCCGGTGTTGTCGACCGTCCACATGACGCTGGCGACGGATCCGGCGTTGACGGGTTGCGGCACGTCAATGTTGCTGACGACCAGATCGGCGAAAGCGGCCGGCATGATGTCAATCGAATCCGCGTGGGCGACATCGTTGTTCGATTCGTTGCCGTTTTCGAAAACGTTACCCCCAGAGTCACCATCTAAAAAATCACTGCGTACCCACAACGTGAATCGCCCGCTGGTCCCGGGCGGCAACGGGATCGTCTCGCTGCGTGAGTAGTCACCGCCCGCTTCCAAACCTCTCGAGTGCTCAAACGTCGCGATCACCAGGTCATCATCGTCGCCGACGGTCGCGTTGCGGCTGAGCACAATCGCATCGGTCCACCGATCGGTCAGTCCGCGGCCGGTGCCGACGTTGGCCACGGTCCAGTCGACGGTCAGTTGCGTGGGATCGCCGATCACCTGCGTCGGCGCGCTGACGTGGGTCACCGTCAGGTCCGCGTAAGGTGACAGCGTCAACTCGATCGATGCGGTCTGCACGTTGTTCGATTCACCGGCGGAGCGCTCTCCCAGTTCCTCCAACGCATCGGTCACGACCAACACGTACTTGGCACCTTGAACATCGATCGGCATCAACAGTTCACGCGTCACGCCGCGGGTTTGCTGGGGATCGAGCGGCTGGTTGATTGCAAATTCGTCAAGCAGACGATCGTCAGCGGAGACCGTTAAATCGTCCGACAGGTAGATGCGTTGTTGCCAGGCCGAAGCGACGCCGGTGCCTTGATTGACGAATTCGAAATTGACGGGAAGTGTTTGACCCGAGTTGGCGGTGGCCGGTACCGTTAGGTCTTGGACGACGATGTCGGGATGGTCGATCCGGACCGTGCCGCCGACCAACGTATTGTTCGACTCATACGGGCCTTCGGACAAACGATCGGTGTCGTCGGTCGCCAAGATGATCCGGTATTCGCCGTCCGGCAAGTCCGGCAGGTCGACCGTCATCATCGACAGATAACTCTCGCCCGGCGCGACGGGTTCGGCTTGAAAGACGCCGCCGACCAGGTGCCGAAATCCGCTCGCCGAGGTCGACTGCAAGTAAATTCGATCAAACCAGCGATCGGGCGTCGCCGCGTCGCCTTGATTGATCGCGGTCCACGTGAACACACTCGGCGTCCGGGGTTGTCCGGTCGCCGGCCCGCTGACTGAGGTCGGTAGCAGGTCGACCAGCGGCGGAACCGTCAAATGCAGCGGCGCCGAGACGAACGTGTTGGCTTCGTCGGTCTCATGAATCTGGTTGCCGTCGTCGATCGATGCGATCAAGTAGTAGGTCCCGGTCGGTAGCGACTGGGTCAGCGGCAGCGAAACATTGAATTGGTTCGCGTAAGTTCCGCCGGCCGTGAGGGTGGTGTCGTGAATCAATTCGTCCAGCGATAGATCGCCTAGATCGAAAACGTTGTCGGTCGAAAGGTAGATGCGATCGGTCCACGATTCGCCGCCGGCAGTTGCGGCGCCCACGTTCCTGACGTCGAACAACAAGGGGACTCCATCGCCGAAATCGAATTCGGTGGCGACCGTCGGCAGAACGCCGCCGACCAACATCAGATCCGGCAACGCC
>NZ_JBFHKV010001016.1:0-3115 GCF_041595215.1 Stieleria sp.
TCCTCGCCTTCGCGGAGTCCTTCTTCGACGATGATGAAGACATCGTTGCTGTCACCGAGCGTGATCACACGACGCTGCGGTTTGCCGTCGACCATGACCCAGCACAGTGTTTCGGTCTCGGTCTCCAGAACGGCCGAGACGGGAACGGTCAGCACGTCTTGGTAGTCAGCCATCACGACTTCAACCTCCGCGCTCATGCCCGGCTTGAGCCCCGCGATCGATGGCAGCTGAATGATGCAGTCATATTTGACGATGTTGCCGGTCCACCAACCCGTCGGCTGGGCCACCGAAGCGACCGAATAGACGGTCGCGTCCATTTCCAGATCAGGCAAACTCACCGTGGCATCCATGCCGGGCTCGATGCGGTCGACGACGGATTCGTGGACGCCGACTTTGACTTGCATTTTGGACAAGTTGGGCATCAGCATCAGGACCTGGTCTTTGTGCACCGTTGCGCCTTCGGCGATGTCCGGAGAATTTTTCCAAGCGGCGGCTGAAGGATAGATCACCAGACCACTTTTCTCCGCCTTGACGACGCAGTGCTCGAATTCTTCGAGTGCTTGATCGCGACGCGTGGCATCCAGGACGGCACGCTCGACGTTGGCAGCGTGTGTCGCCTTGATCGAATTCAGATTGCCGTTGAGCGTTTCCAACTCCATCTGTTTGGTATACGTCTTCAACACCTCGATGCGTGTCTTCGTGGCTTTTAAGTTCAGTTCCGCCTGGGTCAATGCGAACTCTTTTTGTTCGACATCCAATTCGCTCACGTAGCCTCGCTCGGACATGCGTTTGGAGTGCGACAACATGTTCTTGGCCGTACGCAGATTGGACTCGGCGACCGCCAGATCTTTCTCCAGCGTTAACAACTCCGACACATAGCGTCCCTCCAAGTACTCGTCGATCGCGAGTGTCGCGCGGGCCACCTCGGCTTTGGAGTATTCCGCACCGCTCTGTGACCAGTGGGCGTACTTGGTCCGTTCGTTGATGGCGTCTTCGATCTCCAGCGTGTCCAACCGCACCAGCACGTCGCCTTCCTTGACTTGCGTGCCGTTTTCGATCACCCAAATGACCGTGTTCTGTCCGCGCACCTTGCATTTGATTTCGGTGTTTTCGGAACTTTCCAGAACGCCTTGTTCGGTCACCGTGACTTTCATGCCCCCGCGGGACACGGTATGCGTCAGCTTGGGGCCGCTGTCCTGGGTCGACGACGTCGAGAGCATCATGCTGCCGGCGGTGCCGAGGATGGCAAGAAACAGCACGGTAAAGATGCCGCGTGTGATCCACTTAGACATGCTGCTCTCCCTCGACGGTCATCCGCTCATCGTCGGGCTTCCTGTCGTCAAACTTTTGCCGCACCTCGCCCTGCGCTTCGTCGACGAATTGCAGCGGATTGAGCACCACTTCGTCGCCTTCTTTCAATCCCGATTCGACGATGATGAACACTTCGTTGCTGTCGCCGAGCATCACCACGCGGCGTTGAAATCCGGTCGGTGTCTGGACCCAACACAAGGATTCGTCTGCGGTTTCGACCACTGCGGAAACGGGAACGGTCAGCACATCCTGGTGCGTCGCCATGATGACTTCGACTGCGGCCGTCATTCCCGGCTTGAGCCCGTTTACCGACGGCAGATCGACGATCGTGTCGTACTTGACGACGTTGCCTGTCCACCACCCGGCCGGCGCGGCAACCGTGGCGACCGATTTGACGGTCCCTTGGACAGACAGATCAGGCAGACTCACCGTCGCCGGCAACCCTTTCTTGATGCGATCGACCAGCGATTCGTGGATCGCGACCTTGACTTGCATTTGCGTCAGATCAGGCATCAACAACAACACCTGATCTTTGCGAACCGTCTTGCCCTCGGCGATGTCCGGCGTCTCTTTCCATTGCTCCGAAGAAGGATAAATGACCAATCCACTTCGCTCGGCAGTGATCACGCAACGGTCCAACTCACCGATGGCACGGTCGCGGCGTCCTTCATCCATCGCCAACCCGGCTTCGTCGGCAAGTAGCTTGGACTTTTGTGCCCGGAGTTGGCCTCGAAGTGTTTCCAGTTGCATCTCCTTGGTGTACTTATCGAGCACCATGACCGCGGTTTCGCGAACCCCCAATTCCAACTCGGCCTGCTTGACCGTGAACCGGTTGCCTTCCACTTCCAACTCGCTGACGTAACCGCGTCGAAACATGTCTTCGCTGTGGCCGAGCATTTTCTGCGCGGTTTCCAAGTTGGACTGAGCGATTTTTAGTTGCTGTTGCAGCCCCTGTCGTTGCGTCTTGTAAGATCCTTCCAGATAGGCTTCGATCGCGATTTCGGCCTTGGCCACATCGGCCTTGGTCCGTTCATAGGTCGCTCGGGCCATGTGCGCGTCGGTCGTGTGTTTTCCGATCGCGTCCTCGATGCGTTTGGTATCCAAACGCACCAGTTCGTCACCCGGCTGGACAACGGTGCCGCCTTCGACGACCCAAATGATCGTGCTGAATCCCCGGATCTGGCATTTGATTTCTGTGTTGTTGCTGCTTTCCAGCGTCCCTTGCTCGGTCACCGAGACGACCAAGTCGCCGCGTGAGATGGTGTGGGTCAGGTGCGGGCCATTGACCGTCGTGAGAGGCAATCCCGGCAGAACCACCGTCCCACCGATCAGGATGCCCACGAAGGAGACGAGCAGAATGATCCGCAGCAGCCAGCGTTTTGGTCGCTTCGGCGTCGCCGCAGTGGTGCGCAACGATCCGGTCGCGTCGCCGCGCCCCTGTTCGGGCGACGGCTCGCGTCTGGCGGGAGAGGAAGCGAGCGACATGATCGGGAGGATTCGGGTGCCGAAGGGAGACAAGCCCCGTTAGGCGGGCGGACAAAGCGGGAAAGTGGAATACATCGTAAACCGATCCCAGGCCTAAGAAGACCAACTACGCAAAAGAAACGTGGACAAAAACCCGCCGGAATCAAGGAGCATCCGAACGGTCCCCGGCAGAGCGGGAGAGGCGTCGAGAGTCACTGGTCCGCTTCGATCAGACCTTCGGCGGGAAGCTGTGCCGCATCGATCAGCGTCTGACCGATCGGCGGTGGCAACGGGTCCACGTCCGTCGCATCGAATTCCAGCGGGGAGACTTCGCCAGGCA
>NZ_JBFHKV010001017.1:0-3113 GCF_041595215.1 Stieleria sp.
AGGCTTGTTCGGGGGAGAGGGGAGCCATTTTGGGGTAAGTCGCTTCTCGATTTAGCGGTATTGCGCTTGGGGGGCGTTGCCGCACCGATCGAAGCTCTCCTTCAACCCCAATCAAGTCGATGGAAAACCAACAGGAACCGGGGCATTCGATCGACCCAGCCGTCGCTGGCGGCGAGCGACCGGTGGCGATGCGCGAGATCAACTACCGGCACAGTTCGAAATTCGTTCCGTTGCTCGAGCACCTCGGTTGTTCGTTACTCGTTTCGACCTATGCGGCAGGCAAAGTCGTCAGCGTCGGAGCCTGCGACGGCCAGCTTCATTTGGGGTTTTCGAATTTTCAACAGGCGATGGGGATTGCACCGCCGAGGCAGGCGTCGGATGCGAACGGGGTGAAGACGTCATCGATTGCGGTCGGGGGGCCGAACGTGATTTGGTTTCTTCGCGATGGAGGATCGTTGGCGAGCCAAGTCGATCCGGCGGGGACCTATGACCGCGCCTACCTTGCCCGAGAATCGTTTGTAACGGGCAACATCCATGTGCATGAAATGCAGTGGGGAGCCGATGGCCAATTGTGGATCGTGAACACTCTGTTTTCGTGTCTCTCGACGTTGCACGAGGATTTTAATTTCGTTCCACGCTGGCAACCCCCGTTCATCACGGAGCTGGCGCCACAAGATCGTTGTCATCTCAACGGATTGGCGATGGAAGAGGGACGGCCCAAGTATGTCAGCGCGTTGGGGACGAGTGATGTGGCGCGTGGCTGGCGTGAAAACAAGTCCGACGGCGGGGTGCTGATCGACGTGTCCAGTGGGCAGGTGGTCGCGGGCGGTTTCTGCATGCCCCATTCTCCGCGGTTGCATGGCGGAAAGGTGTTCATGCTTGACAGTGGTCGCGGAAGACTGGTCGCGATCGACCCACACAGTGGCCAAGCCGAGGAGGTGGCGTCCTATCCGGGCTACGGGCGCGGGTTGGCGTTCCATGGCCGGTACGCCTTTGTGGGGATGAGTCGGGCGAGGGAGACATCGGTTTTCGGAGGCGTGCCGATTTGTCAGGATCGCGATGCGATGCGTTGTGGCATTGTTGTGATCGATTGGATGTCAGGGCAGAGTCTTGCGTTTCTGGAGTTTGAAAGTGGCGTGGAGGAGCTGTTTGATGTTCAGGTGATGCATGGCAGCAAGCGAACGGTTGTGTGCGGACCCTATCCGCGAGAGGATCAGCAGTTGCCCGTCTGGGTGGTCCCGCGTGGCGAGCAGGTCGATGCGATCCTGGGCGGTGCCGGGGGCGATTGCGTTCAAAGAAAACGGCCCTACTGAATTGTCTGATTTTGCGGCTTGGAACGTTTGGTTGGTTTATACTGCCACCCTTGTCCTTCGGTGAAGTCAGATCAAGTCGCGTTGGAGGCCGCATCGGCCGCTACCAACGTCGCCTTCTCTGGGGCCGTTTTCGGCTCAGCGTCAACGCCGCAGCACGTCGGTGTTGATGGCTGCGATTTGCTTCATCCTCGTCACGCTACACCTCTGTTGAGAAGCCCCTATGGATGGATTGCGATCGCGACAATCAGCAGTTTCGCGGTTCCCGTCGCGGACACGATTGTCTGGACCAAGCGATGCAAAACGGCAACGATCGCGTGTTCGTCGATCGCGTCGTCGGCGATTGGGGGCGGCGATCGAATCGCTGGAAAGCCGTCGTCTGTTGACGTTCGCGATTGACCTGTTTCAAGACATCAACATGCTCGGCGTGTCGTCGGGAATCGATGAGATGGTTTCGTTCGGCGATGAATCGTTTTTCGTCGCCGATGACGGCGTGCACGGAACCGAGCTTTGGAAAACCGACGGGACGGTCGACGGCACGGCGATGGTGAAAGACCTGTTGCCGGGGCCGGACACGTCATCGCCGGCGGAATTGACCGTGCTCGGAAACGAATTGTTTTTCACCGCATTGGATGAGGGCGGCGAAACCGATTTGTGGAAAAGCGACGGAACCGAAGCGGGGACGGTCAAGGTCTTTGATGCCGATGCAGTGGGCGTGTATTACTTGACCGACCTGACCGCGTCGGGATCAAAGCTGTTTTTCACGGCATACCAACCGGCGTTCGAGGGCCAACCGGCGACCGGATATGAGCTTTGGGCATACGACGGCACGTCGGGAGGCACCGCGTTGGTCAAAGACATCAATCCCGACCAACAGGTGATCGATCGTCCGCAGGAGTTGACCGACGTCAATGGCACGCTGTTCTTCACCAGTTACGACAACGGTTACTACAACCGTGAACTTTGGACGAGTGACGGGACCGCCGATGGGACGGTGATGGTGAAGGATCTGGGGATTGATCCAGGCACGGATCCCGGCACCGCCGACGATGATCCTACGGTCAGCTCCAATCCCACGTACTTGACCAGCCACAACGGGCTGTTGTTCTTTGCCGCCGAAGACTTTACCGATGGGGTAGAGCTTTACCGAAGCGATGGAACCGAGGCTGGAACGGTGCGGGTGTTTGATTTGAACCCGAACGGTTCGTCATACCCCGAAGAGCTGACTTCGTTCGGGTCGGAGCTGTTTTTCGCTGCCACCGATGGAACCGGCGGACGTCACGTGTACAAATCCGACGGTGCCACGATCGCGTTGGTCGCCGACACGACGCGCGGACTCGGTTCATCCACGCCGTTTGAGTTTGAAGTGGTCGGCGATACGTTGTTCTTCGTTGCCAACGGGGCGGTGCCCGCAACGACGATTTCGGTGAGTTCGCCGACGATGACGGCAGACAATTCTCGCGTGGTCAATGGCAACTATGCGGGGATCGTCGCTGAGACGACGACGGCCTACGGTGGGACGTTGTCGGGGTTCAACGCATCAATCCAGTTCAACAGCACCGCGCAGGGGGGATCCAATGACAATCTGGGTTGGGTCTCGTCGAGCGCCCGCATCGGCGACCCGGGCGTCGGGCTGCAATCGATCGAAGTCGGCGACTTGTACGTCGAAGACATCGACAACAACGGTGAGTTGGCGGTCAACGCATGGGAATGGACGATTGCGGATTCCGCCGGTTTGACGAACCTCCGTTTTTCCGGATTCGCGTCGGGGAACGGATTGACGGAGGCGACGTCGGGAAGTGA
>NZ_JBFHKV010001018.1:0-3105 GCF_041595215.1 Stieleria sp.
TGACTCGTGAGGTTGCACCTATGAGACGTTTCTCGGGTTTGGCTTATGCTTCCTTGATCGCCCTGATCATGGCGTCGTCGGCGCACGCCGCGGTGATCACCAATGGTTCCTTTGAATCACCGGATATCCCGGGTGGCTCTTCGTTCGCGTTCTTTAATCCGGGCGAAACCATTGGTTCCGGGTGGGTTGTCGACGCGGCTTCGCCCTCCGCTATCTTGGTGCTGCGGGAGGCGGCGGGAGTTCATCCCACGGTGCTCGATGGTGACCAGTACGCGGTGATCGGATTGGCACCGGACTTTGCAACGATCCGCCAGGACGTCGCGCTCGATGCGGCCAGCTACCGGCTGTCCTTTCAGTTGGCCGCCGGCGAGACCGTCTCCGATGCCGCCCTGACGGTCGATATCCTGCAAAGCGGTTCCTCGGTCATTGGCGGGCCAACTGGCTTCAACGTCCCAACGGGAAGTGGATTTACAGGGCAGTCACTCGACTTCACCGCCTCCACGGCAGACAGCTACCGACTCGTTGTGACAGCGACCGGCGGCGCGACGGCCATTGACGCCTTTCAAATCACGGCCATTCCCGAACCGGGCACCGCCGTCCTGCTCAGTCTGTTCGCCGTCCCGATCTTACTGCGACGCAGACGACAAAATTGATGCGTGTTGCCCAGCGATGTCGGTCGCGCTGGGGATGTCGATATTATTGCTGCCTGATCTCTAGTAAATACACTGGCTCCCCTCTCCCCAAAAAACGCCAAAGACGCGAAGCGTCGAGCGTTTTTTGGGGAGAGGGGCTGGGGGTGAGGGGCAATACAAAGGGGCGGCAATGGTATCAAGCACAACCGCCCAGCCGTATCTTCTGCGCCCGGTGAGATGGCTACAAAATCGATTCCCAGCCCCCTCCTCCCCGGCCCGTCTCCCCCACAAATCGACAAGCAAGCTTGGTAACGATTTGTGGGGGAGAAGGGTGCCATATCCGTCAGAAATTAAACGACATCCCGTGCGCCATGCACAGCATGCCCTACTTTAGCGATCGGTAACGCTGGATCAGGGCGTTGGTGGAACTGTCGTGGTCGAGCGGGGCGTCGGCGGACTCGAGTTCGGGGACGATCTTCTTGGCCAGGACTTTGCCCAGCTCGACGCCCCACTGGTCGAACGGGTTGACTTGCCAGACCACGCCTTGAGTGAACACGCTGTGTTCGTACAGGGCGACCAGTTTGCCGAGCACCGCCGGCGTCAGCGTTTCGATCAGCAGCGTATTCGAGGGGCGGTTGCCTTCGAAAACACGGTGCGGGGCGAGTTCCTCCGACGTGCCTTCGGCCAACACTTCCTCACGCGTCTTGCCCATCGCCAACGCTTCGCCTTGGGCGAACACATTGGCACTCAATTTGTCGTGGTGATCACCGATCGGATTGAGTGACTTGGCGAACGCGATGAAGTCGCAGGGGATCAAGTGCGTCCCTTGATGGATCAACTGATAGAACGAGTGCTGACCGTTGGTCCCCGGTTCGCCCCAGTAAATCGGACTGGTGTCATAGTCGACGCGGTCGCCCGCCAGCGTGACCGATTTCCCGTTGCTTTCCATCGTCAGTTGTTGCAGGTACGCGGGAAAACGTTTGAGGTATTGATCGTAGGGCAACACGGCGGTTGTTTGGGCGCCGAAGAAGTCGGTGTACCAGACGGTCAGCAGGCCCAAGATCACCGGCAGGTTCTCTTCCAGCGGCGCGGTCCGGTAGTGTTGGTCCATCTCATGGAACCCGGCCAGCATTTCGCGGAAGTGGTCCGGACCGATGGCCAGCATCGTGGACAGTCCGATCGCGGAGTCCATCGAGTAGCGTCCGCCGACCCAATCCCAAAATCCGAACATGTTGTCGGTGTCGATGCCGAACTCGGCGACTTGCTCTGCGTTGGTCGACAAGGCGACGAAATGTTTGGCGACGGCCGAATCATCTGCGCTGAGTTTTTCCAGCAGCCAGGTCCGCGCGGTGTGCGCGTTGGTCATCGTTTCCTGGGTGGTGAAGGTTTTTGACGCGATGATGAACAGGGTCTCGGCCGGATTCAGATCGCGTGTCGCTTCGGCAAAATCGGTCCCGTCGACGTTGGACACAAACCGCAAGGTCAGACCACGATTGCTGTAGTGACGCAGTGCTTCGTAGGCCATCACCGGCCCGAGGTCCGAGCCGCCGATGCCGACGTTGACGATGTTGCGAATCCGCGCACCGGTGTGTCCGATCCACTGACCGCTGGTGACCGAATCGCAAAACGCGGACATCTTGTCCAGCACCGCGTGAACCTCGGGAACGACGTTTTTCCCTTCGAACTCGATCGTTGCATCGCGCGGTGCCCGCAGCGCCGTGTGCAACACCGCCCGGTCTTCGGTCGTGTTGATCTTTTCGCCCGTCATCATCGCCTCGATTCGCTCCTTCAACCCCGCCGCTTCGGCGAGCTTGATCAACAACGAAACGGTTTCGGCGTCGATGCGGTTCTTGGAGTAATCCAAGTACAGCCCGACCGCTTCGAGCGAGAAGGTTTTGCCACGCTGCGGATCGGCGGCAAACAGCTCTCGTAGATGCTTTGACTTGATTTGCTCGTAGTGGGCGTGCAAGTTTTTCCAAGCGTCCTGTGCGGTCAGACTCTGCGACATGGTGGTGGTCATCGGATCGAAGGGTTGGGGGTGAAGACGTCAGCAGGGCAGTTTAGCGATTCACGGGCATTTTTCGAGCACGGGCCAAAGCCGGATTTAGGGAAGTTTCAGGTTTCAGGTTTCAGGTTTGCGGACGCCCAACGCCACCCTATTTTGACACCAATCGTTTTTCTGTTAGCGGCAGGGCGCGACCCCAATACCGCTCAATCGACAAGGTTTTGACCAGCGCAGGGCCCGTAGGCTCGCGCCAAACGGCTGATCATCGTTTGATATCAGCCGGTTCGCGCCAGCGCGAGCGGCGGCGCTAAATCTCGATTTAGCGGTGTTGGGCGCGAACTCTGCCGCTAACAAGCATCACTCCGTTAGGTGTCAAAGGAGAGCGGCAGCGAACCGAGTATCCCGGAGGGATGCCAGCGAGTAGCCGGAGGTCAGCGCAGCGCCACCTCCGGGAAGCACGTCCCACAA
>NZ_JBFHKV010001019.1:0-3096 GCF_041595215.1 Stieleria sp.
ACCAGTTGGAACAGGACGATCCCGCGTTGGCCCAGCCGGTTCATCCGTCGCTCGACATGCGTCGTTCCCAAGTGGTTTGGGCGGTCCGCAACGAAATGGCACGAACGGTCGAAGATGTCCTGGCCCGCCGCACCCGGACACTGTTTCTCAACGCCCAGCTTGCATTGGATGCGGCGCCCGCGGTCGCGGAGATCCTGTCCAACGAATTGGGAACCGATTCGGCGTGGCGTGACGAACAACTCGCGGCGTTTGAGGCCGTTGCCCGGCATTACCTTCCGGCGTAACGGGATTCGCAAGCTGCAAGCTTACGCCACTTGCGAGCTGAACGGACTCCGATGGAAATGGTATCCTAGTTGCGCCAGAAGGTTGGGGGTTTCCCATCCGTTGCATTCGAAGGGACAGGCGGCAAATGAAAGTTGGCATCACCAAGGAAATTGATCCCGGGGAGTGTCGTGTGGCGGCGACACCTGAAACGGCACGACGGATGATCCAGAAGCTCGGGTTCGAGGTTTTGGTGGAATCCGGTGCGGGGGATGCCGCGAGTTTTCATGACGAGAGCTATCGCGAAGCCGGTTGCACCCTTTGCGATGAGGCGGCCGAGATCTGGACGCAAGCCGACATCGTGCTGAAGGTCCGCCGGCCGCAGGATGGAGAGATCGAACAGCTGCGGGCGGGGCAAACACTGATTTGTTTCTTGGCACCGGGCCAGAACGAAGCGTTGTTGCAGAAGATCGCTGCTCGGCAGGCGACGGCGTTGGCGATCGAAGCGGTGCCACGGATCAGTCGGGCGCAGAAGTTAGACGCATTGAGCTCGATGGCCAACATCGCGGGGTACCGGGCCGTCGTCGAAGCGGCGGGGCTGTTCGGGCGTTTCTTTACCGGCCAGATCACCGCGGCCGGAAAAGTCCCGCCGGCCAAGGTGTTGGTCATCGGCGCGGGCGTCGCGGGACTGGCCGCGATCGGGACCGCCAGGGGATTGGGGGCCATCGTACGCGCCTTCGACGTGCGTCCCGAAGTCGCTGACCAGGTCAAAAGCATGGTCGCCGAATTCCTGATGTTGGAATTCGAGGGCGACGAGCACGGCGGCACTTCGGGCGGCTATGCCAAAACGATGAGCAAGGAATTCATCGATGCCGAGATGGCACTCTTTGCCGCCCAGGCCAAAGAGGTGGACATCATCATCACCACGGCACTCATTCCCGGCAAACCGGCGCCGAAATTGATCACGCACGAAATGGTCCGTTCGATGCGTCCGGGCAGCGTGATCGTCGATTTGGCCGCCGAACAAGGCGGTAATTGCGAGGCGACGATTCCCGATGAGGTGACCAAGGTCGAAGGCGTGCACATCGTCGGCTACCGCGATCTGACCAGCCGATTGGCACACACGTCCAGCCAGCTGTACGGGACCAATCTTTATCACTTGTTGGACGAGATGGGCGGCGCGGAGAGGTTCAGCGTCGACATGACCGACGACGTGATCCGCAGTGCGACGGTCGTCAAGGACGGTCAGGTCACCTGGCCCCCGCCGCCGGTTTCCGTCTCCGCAGCCCCCAAAGAGAAAGTGGTGGAGTCGGTCGCACCGTCCGCCGTGGTGGAAAAGAAAATCGGGACCTTTGACATCGCCCTGATGGTGATCGCGGCGGTGCTGTTGGTCGGAGTCGCGTTGACGCGCGATCAGGGTTTCATCACCGATTTCACCGTCTTTCTGCTGGCCTGTCTGATCGGGTGGCAAGTGATTTGGAACGTGACCGCCTCGCTGCATGCCCCGTTGATGAGTGTCACCAACGCGATCAGCGGCATCATCATCGTCGGCGGGATGGTGCAAATCGGGGCGACCAATCCGGTCGCGGCATGGTTGGGCGGGTTGGCGATCTTTGTCGCGACGCTCAACATTGCCGGCGGCTTTCTGATCACGCACCGCATGCTCAGCCTATTTCGCAAGTGATGTGGCTGCACGTCTGATGATGGATGTTCTGTTGTTTGGATGATCGTTTGCCCCCGTACATGAAAGACATGCCGTTTTCCCACCCACTCGTGATTGCTTCCGAGACGCTTCCCTTGAACCAGTCCCTGGCCACGGTCGCGTACATCGTGGCGGCGGTCCTGTTCATCTTTTCTTTGGCCGGGTTGTCCCACCAAACGAGTGCCAAGCGTGGCAATCTGCTCGGGATCATCGGCATGGTGCTGGCGGTCGGGGCGACCGTCTTTGGAGTGATGAACGGCGGGTACCTCTGGATGGCGGTCGCGATCTTGCCGGCGATCTTGATCGGTGCTCGGTTGGCCGCACGTTTATCGATGGATCATCTGCCGCAACTAGTGGCGATGCTGCACAGCTTTGTGGGATTGGCGGCCGTTTTCGTCGGCATCTCCAGCCACATCGAACCCGGGATCGCTGTCCCCGAGGGCGAGATGCTGATTCACAAAATCGAGATCTACGTCGGCGTCTTCATCGGCGCGTTGACCTTCACCGGATCGATCGTCGCCTTCTTGAAATTGGCCGAACTCGTCGGTGGTCGAGCGGTGACACTGCCCGGTCGCCACGTCTTGAACGTCGTCCTGATGCTCACCTGTGTCGGCCTGGGAATCTGGTACTGCCGTGTCGAGGGTGGTGATGCGCTGATACCGCTGTTGATCATGACCGCGATCTCGTCGCTGATCGGTGTTCACTTGGTGATGGCGATCGGCGGTGCGGACATGCCGGTGGTGGTTTCCATGCTCAACTCCTATTCCGGCTGGGCTGCCGCGGCGGCCGGATTCATGCTGAAGAACCACTTGCTGATCGTCACCGGCGCACTGGTCGGCAGCTCGGGAGCGATTCTGTCGTACATCATGTGCGCGGCGATGAACCGAAGTTTTTTCAGCGTGATCATGGGCGGGTTCGGCAGCGGCGCAGGCGGGCCGGCCGCCGTGGTCGAGGGGACGACGAAGGAATTCAGCGTCGACGAGACGGTCGCGATGCTCGAAGAAGCACAAAGCATCGTGATCGTCCCGGGCTACGGCATGGCGGTCGCTCAAGCACAGCATTCACTTGCCGAAGTCGTCAAGACGCTGCTCAAACGCAACAAGGAAGTCCGTTTTGCCATTCACCCGGTCGCC
>NZ_JBFHKV010001020.1:0-3095 GCF_041595215.1 Stieleria sp.
CGATCGTCGGAACGTTAAATGTCGAGCTCAGCACGATTACCGACAACACGGCAATTGAACGCGGGGGCGGGATCGCCGTAATACAGGGCACTGGCGTTGTGCATCAATCGATTGTTTCCGGCAATGAATCAGATCGCGACAAGAATCTGAGCGATGGAGTTCAAATTTTGATCACGGGTGACTACAACGTGATCGGTTCCGGAGAGATGACTGGTGGTACGCACGACGTCTTGACAGACGCCCCGCTGTTGGGTCCGCTCGCCGACAACGGTGGCTCGACGCCGACACACGCCGTTCTGGCCGGCAGTCCGGCAATCGACGCGGGTGACCCCGCGATGAACGATTCCACCATCCCGTATGACCAGCGCGGGGTCGGATTTGGCCGAATCTTTGATGGCGATGAGAACGGCACATCGATCATTGATGCCGGAGCGATTGAGTTGGTCACCGCAGTCAATCGTCAACCGACGTTGACCTTGGGATCCAATCCGGTCGCGCGGGAAGACAGTGGTCAGTATTTTTTCGCTCGCTTCGCGACATTTGATCCTGGCGATCCGATCGAGTCAGACCAGAGTGTCTTGGCGTACCACATCAATCACATTCAGCAGCCGGATTTGTTCAGCGATCCGCCGGCGATCGACGCCGATGGAACGCTGACGTTCACACCGGCTGCGAACGCCTTTGGTTTCACCACGCTGGTGGTCACGGTTCAAGACGACGGGGGAAACGCCAATGGTGGTGTCGACACTTCAGAAGCTCAAGAACTGACCATCACGATCACCCCGGTCAACGACGCCCCCGCGTTGGAGGCTGCCGTATTACCGCCGGTAAGCGGAGGTGCCGGCAGCCAAGTGGTGCCGAGATTCATCACCAACTTTGATCCGGGAGCGGCCAATGAATCGGGACAATCGGTCGCTCGGTACATCATCAACGTCACGGAAGTGACCGGTGCGAGCGGTGATTTTTTCGCTTCCGATCCCCGAATCGACAATCAGGGAAATCTTTCGTACGCGGTCCGCGAGGATATTTTGGTAGGCTCCGCTACTTTGCAAGTGTCTGTCCAGGACGACGGAGGAACGGATGACGGAGGGGTCGACACCTCGGTCGCTCAAACGTTCACTCTGAACGTCGTGGGGGCCGATTTTGGCGACGCCCCTGACACCTTCCCGGTGACACGTGCCCAAGCGGGTGCGCATCACATCAGTGGGACGCTCCGATTGGGAACACAAATCGATAGCGAGCTCGATGGCGTTTCTTCTGTGGATGCAAGCTCTGATAACGGAGATGACGGTGTGTTGCCGATTGCGAGTCTGTTAGGGGTCAGCGGCGTGGCCACCACGTCCAGTTTCGAAATCATCGCATCGGAGGCCGGACGACTCGATGCCTGGGTCGATTACAACGCCGACGGTGACTGGAGCGACGCGGGCGAGCAGATCGCGATCTATTTTGCGCTCTCCGCGGGCAGCAACACCTTATCATTTGCTGTCCCCGCGACCGCCGTGCCGGGGCCTCATGCAGCACGTTTCCGCATCAGCTCGGCCGGCTTTCTTCCCCCGACCGGGCGCGCCGATGACGGTGAAGTGGAGGACTACATCGAGACGGTGCTCGACAGTTCGCTTAATCCCGAGGTCTTAGTCGATGTGCTGGACACCCAGACCTTTATTTTGAAGCGACAGACAGAGATCGTCGTGACTGACGGGACTGTCGATCTTTTTGCAGCGCCGGCGGATCAGGTCGCTGCACTACGAGTCTTGGGTACCGATTCGGATGAGACCATCTCATTGGATCTGGGAGCGTTATCGTTTTCACGCCCGTTGGTGATCGATGCCGCCGATGGGACGGATACGTTGCTTGTCATCCAAACTGATAGCGAACTGGATCTGACAACCCAACAGGTTAGCCTCGAGAATTTTTCGATCATTGATCTCGGCGACCAAAACGCGAACACACTCGTCGTCGATCTCGCCGCCGAACGCGCTATCGCACCTGATGATCGAGTGATACGCGTAGCTGGAGGAGACGGTGATGCGATTCGTTTTGTCGACCGCGAAGATTGGCGAATGGGGCCGACCTCGATCGTCGACGGCGTCTTCCTGCGTTCGGCGTTACACATCGGCGGCGGAAACGAACGGATCGATGTGGATCTGCCACGGCCGTGGCAGAATCTTGTTCTCCCGAACGACGTCAACAATAACGGTGGTATTTCGCCGACCGATGCATTGGCAATCATCAATGAATTGGCACGACAGCGTTTTTTCAACCCGATATCCCGTCTGTTGGTTGATCCACTGACGGTGACCTCGTGGCCCGATCTTTATGTCGACTCCAATGGAGACGGCCATTTGACTCCGCGCGATGCGTTGCTGGTCATCAACGAACTCGCGCAGATGATTGAGGGCGGTTCCGTTGAGGGCGAGTCGATGCCTACCCTTCGTAGCTTGGGCATTGCCGCCGCTCACCAGGCACCGGCTTTTGTAGCATGGGAGGAACCGGCTGATTCGGAGAACGAAAATGATGAGCGCAACTGGCTGATTGACACTGCGGCAGCGACACGCCGGTTCGCTGCCACCGCCAACCCGCACGTCGTTCCGCATTCGATGAGCGAGGAGACGCTGGCAAATGGAGCAGCGATCGATCAGTTGCTTTGCGAGAAAGACTTCCTGGGCTCCTTGCTGGCCACCGATCTTACAAAGGGTCAGGAGCCGTTTATTCACAATAGGTAAGTTGGCGGGGGCGAACGCGTTTTCTCAGGTTGAATTCCTAATTGAATTTGCGGGCCGACTTTTCCACTCATCTGGGGCCTCCAAGAGCTTGGCTTCGTTGGATTGCCAATTGTTGCTGTGTCGTTCGAGCTATCTCAAGGGACTGGTTGACATTCATGCTCCAGCGAGGTGGCCGCCGAATTGCAATAGGTGGGTTGCGTCATGCGTTTCGTAGTTCATCGCGCGATCAACTGCACCGGCAACATCAGCACGAGGTGGCCTGGGCAACCGAAGGGATCTCAAGCATTGGATCCAAAGCCGCCAAGCGAACACCCATAAACTACCCAGTCGACCAAAAAGGCTCCTGACCCTTTTTCTCGAAACGGTGGCAGA
>NZ_JBFHKV010001021.1:0-3085 GCF_041595215.1 Stieleria sp.
CCGTTTCGGATTGGCTGGGTAGGCGTACGCTGGTCGCGTACGCGAAGAGACGCAAGCTGGAAGCGTACGCCACAGCTGGTCGCGTGCGCGAAGAGACGCAAGCTGGAAGCGTACGCCACGGGTCGCAAGCTGGAAGCGTACGCCACGGGTCGCAAGCTGACGCCACGGTCACAGTGTAACACCGGCTGGTCGTCATCGGGTAAGCTGTTGATTCGTGCGGCTTGAATGCTGTCCCGCCCTCCCTCCTTCCTTCATTGCACCGGTATTCATGACTCCCCTTCAAGGTATGCGTGACGCTGCGGTTCCCGGTCAGCGAAACGAGAATGACTCGTTGTTTCCATTGGCGATGACCTGTGACGAAGGCGCGGTGACGCTGGATCAATTCATTGATTGGGTGTCCGAAAGTCGTGATGACTTGTTGGCGCTTTCCAGTCAGCACGGCGCGGTGGCGTTTCGCGGGTTTCCGACTCCGACGGTAAACGAGTTCGATGCCTTCATTCAGGCGCTCCATCTCGAAAATTTTCCGTATGCAAAGTCGCTGTCCAACGCAGTCCGCATCAACCGGACGCCGCGGGTGTTTTCCGCCAACGAAGCCCCGCCGGAGGTGAAGATTTTTTTTCACCACGAGATGGCGCAAACGCCGCTGTATCCCAAGTACATTCTGTTTTACTGTGAGATCGCGCCGGAATCCGGCGGTGCGACGCCGTTGTGCCGAAGCGATATTCTGTTTGCGAAACTGGCCGAGCAGTGTCCGGAGTTTGCGGCCAAGTGTGAATCGACCGGATTGCGTTACACCAACGTGATGCCTGGAGTTGACGACGCAAAATCTGGGATGGGACGAAGCTGGCACAGCACGCTGGGGGTGGAAACCAAGGCGGAAGCGGAGGCTCGACTCGGCGAGTTGGGTTACAGCTTTGAATGGTTGGCCGACGATTGCTTGAAAGCGACGACGCCGCAATTGCCTGCCGTCATGGAAGTTTCACCGGGGCAGAAAACGTTCTTCAATCAGTTGATCGCGGCCTATTGCGGTTGGAAGGATGAGCGCAACGACCCGTCGGACGCGATCCGGCATGGCGACGGTACCAAGCTCGATCCGGACGCCGTCAACGTGGCCGTTCAGCTTTCCGAAGAACTCACCTATGACCATCAGTGGCAGGCCGGAGACATCGTGTTGCTGGACAACACGGTGGCGATGCACGCGCGGCGTCCTTTCCAGGGAACTCGCAAGGTGTTGGCGTCATTGGCGGAAATGCGAACGCATGCCTTTGACGCAGTGGGTTAACCGAAATGGATGACGAAAAACGGAATCCCGAGGAGCCGTCGGTCGATCGTCCGGGCGAACCGGTTGTGTTGGACCCCGGCGAGAATTCAACGGGGCGCTGGTACGATGGAGTAACGCGTTACCAGTGGCTGATTCTGATCATCGCCTGCGCGGGTTGGGTCTTCGACGTTTATGAAGGCCAAATCTTTAACATCACTCGCAGCGACATGTTGCTGGAAGTGTTGGACGGTGACGAAGCGGCGGCCAAGACGTGGGGCGACAATTTTTTGGCCATCTTCCTAGCCGGTGGGACGATCGGCGGGCTGTTGTTCGGATCGCTGGCCGACCGATGGGGCAGACGCCCGATCATGATCGCGACGATCCTGATGTACTCCGTCTTTTCAGGATTGACCTATTTCGCCAACGACATTTACGTGATCGGAGTGTTGCGTTTTCTCGTCGCACTCGGGATCGGCGGTGAATGGGCGGTCGCGGCAAGCTTGGTGGCGGAGGTGTTTCCCAAGAAAGCACGCGCCCAGGCGGCGGGGATTTTTCATGCTTCCAGCATCTTGGGAACGTGGCTGGCAGCGCTGTCGGGGATTCTGGTCGGCAGCCACTGGCGCTATGCCTACCTGCTGGGGGTGCTGCCCGCGCTGCTGATCGTTTGGGTGCGGGCGAGCGTGAAAGAACCGGAGCGTTGGCAGGCGATTCGGAACAGTGAGGTCGGTCAAAAGTCCGGCAGTTTTCGTGATCTGCTGTTGAATCCGAAATGGAACGGTTTGGCGTTTCGTGGGATGTTGTTGGCCGCGGTCGGATTGGGAACGTTTTGGTCGGTGACGGTTGCGGGCCAGGATCTCGTCAGAGCGTTGTTGTTGTCGCTCGGCAGCGATCCCGAAGCCGCCGGGGCGAAGAGCAAGTTTGCCTATGGCATCGTGCAAGCGGCCGGCGGAGGTGCTGGCTTGCTGGCGTTTGGTCCGCTGTGCGCCCGTTTCGGCCGCAAGCCGACGTTTATCGCCTATCACATTTTGGCGTTGTTGATCGTGCCCGTTGTGTGTTTTCTGCCGCAAACGTACACACAGATGCTGTTCATCCTGCCCGTGTTCGGGTTCCTGACGTTGGGGATGCACTCGGGTTATGCGATCTATTTCCCCGAACTGTTTCCGACACACATTCGCGCGACCGGAGCGAGTTTCTGTTTTAACGGGGGACGTCTGTTGGCGGTCCCGGTGCTGTTCTTTTCCGGCTGGCTGAAAGGGCGTGAAGATATCTCGCTTCAGCACGCCGTCTGGTGGTTGTCGTCGTTGTTCTTGGTCGGCATCGTGGTGATGTTGACACTGCCGGAAACCAAGCAGCGAGACCTGGTCGAGAACTGATGTTTTCTGGCGACCTGACCGTTTTCTTGTACATCGGCGTGATCGCATTGGCGGCGGGATTTGTCCACAGCGCGATCGGGTTCGGATTCGGAATCGTCGCGGTGACACTGTTGCCGCTGGTCGTCGAAGTCCGCCAATCGCACGTGGTCATTTCAACGGCCAGTGTTCCGGTGTTGATGATGGCCGCGTGGGCGTATCGCGACGGGGCTGATTGGTCAGCGCTGTGGCGCGCGCTGGTCGGTGCGGCGATTTGCATGCCGTTGGGGTTGTTGGCGTTCGAATGGGTCTCGCCGGACTGGTTGATCCGGGGAACGGGGTTGGCGATTCTGGCGATGGTGGGGATCAGTTTTCGGAATCGGCGTCGGGCAAAGATGGACATGAAATCGAGCGGCGGATCGTCATGGTTTGCCGGCGCGTTGGGTGGTTTTTTGGCCGGTGCCGTCACGATCGC
>NZ_JBFHKV010001022.1:0-3082 GCF_041595215.1 Stieleria sp.
AACTGCTGCCGACTGATGAACGCGATTCGCCGTTGCTGGGGGATTCGATCAACGTGTCTTACGCCTCCACGCCTTCGCTGGCGATCTATCCGACGGCGTCGAAAACCACCAACCCGGTCATCGCCATGACGGCCGGAAAATTCTTCGCCCCACGTGACGCGGAAACCAATGCATCGTTGGTGAAATCGATCCTCGATTCCATTCACGCCGGTGCCGCCGTCCGTCTGCCCGCCGATGCGTCGATCCCGACCAGCCGCAGCGGCGAGGTTGCCGGGCATCTGCTGGTCGGTGAACCGGTGACGCCCAACCCCGCTTCGGTGCTCGATTCGCCGCTTGCCGCTTACGAAGCGTCATTGCGGCAAGGCCGGCTGCGATCCTGGTTGGGGTATCCCCCGGGAACGCCCGCCACTGTTTTTCTGCCCGGTTTTCGTTCCAACCTGGACACCAGCCAAGGCGTCTCGGGCCACGAGATCATGCACACGATCGCCGCGTTCCAGTACAGCGGTGTCCGAGATGTGATCCTCAGCCGCTGGGCGGTGGGCGGAGAATCGACGGCGATCCTGTTGCGTGAATATGTCCAAGAGTTGCCGTTTTTGGGGGCCGCCGATGCTTTGGCGCGGGCCAAGAGTGTCCTCCGCCGCAGTGAAATTTCGCCGCTGGGCGAACCTACCCTGTCCGGATCCGATCAAGAACGGGAGACACTGACCGGAGAGGAACCGTTTTTCTGGTCGACTTACCTGCACGCCGCACCGCTGAATTAACGCGTGGACACGACGCACGAGATGATGACCGTCACGGGGGACGCCTTGGCGACCCTTCCGGTCGGCGATGACCTTTCGCCGATCACCGTGATTGGTACCGAGCCCATTCGTCAGTCGTTCGGCGGCGAGACGCTGGCCCAGGCGATCAACAGCCGCCGCGCACCGGGGGTTTCACGCGTCGTGCTCAACCCCGACGCCCATGTCGGTTACGGCGCGCCGGTCGGCTGTGTCATGGTTTCTCCCACCCACATCTATCCCGGACCGGTGGGCGTCGACATCAAGTGCAGCATGAGTCTGTTGCAGATGGATTTGCCGGCCGACGCAATCGATTCGTTGCCGGTTCGAAAAAAACTGATTCGCGCGATTTGCAAACGTGTCCCCACCGGCGCCGGACGCGGGCAACGCCATGCCCCCAAGTCGCGCCGTGTCGACGGCAAACTCGGGTTTCAAATCGCGACCGAGGGGGCGTCGAAACAGGTGCTGAAGAAACTCGGGATCTCGAAATCCTGGGCCGACGCCTGCGAGGATGCGTCTCACACGGCACCCGATGGCAGCTCCGACACGTTGGCGGCGCGGCTGGAATGGATGGGACGGACCCGCGATAAACTCGATCGCATCGAATCCAAGTATCGCCAACTGGGCAGCTACGGTGGCGGCAATCATTTCGGCGAAGCCGAGGTGGTCCAGCTGGTCGACTCGCAACGCGCCATCGCCGACGCGTTCGGGCTCAAAGATGGCTGCGTCGCCTTTTTATCGCATTGCGGTTCACGTGGTTTCGGGCACGACTTGGCCGTGGCGCAGTTCCGTGCGTTAAAGACCGTGTTCCAAAAACAGGGTTTGGCGTTCCCCGCCGGTGATCCCCAACTGGTCTATGCGCCGGTGGATTCACCCGAAGGCCGTGATTATCTGTGTGACATGGCGATGGGAGCCAACTTTGCCACCGTCAATCATCTGCTGATCAACGACTTGGTACTGGAAGCGTTTCGCGAAGTCTTTCCCGGGGTGCGTGGCGATTTGATTTATTTCATTTCGCACAACATCGCCCGACAAGAACCGATCGATGGACAGGTCCAATGGGTCCATCGCAAGGGCGCCACCCGCGCGTTGCCGGCCGGGCATTCACAATTGGTCGGCACGCGGTTTGAATCGACCGGACACCCGATCCTGCTGCCAGGAAATCCACGCGATGGGTCCAGCGTGATGGTGGCAAACGCGGGAGCGGCGGCAGCGGCCTTTAGCGTCAATCACGGCGCGGGACGTCGGCTCAGTCGCACCAAGGCCAAGAAACAGTTGCTGCAACACGAAATCGATCAAGGCCTTGCCGAGCACGATGTGATCAGCAATTGCAGTGCCTATCCCCGCGACGAAGCACCCGACGCGTACAAGGATTTTCAAGAGGTGCTCCGGAGCGTGCGTCAGGCCGGCTTGGCCGAAGAGGTTGCTCGGTTGAAAGCGAAATTTGTGATCAAAGACGGCGCGGCCGCCGACGACTAGAATGGGCGCCGATCGCCCGCCCGTCACATCGCTTTCAGGATTCAAGCACCGTGAGATTCACCCTTCGGTTCCCTTCTTTCGGACTCGTCTTTACAGCCGTCTTCGTCATTCAACTCGCCGCAGCCGGATCGGCGGTCCACGCGCAAACGTCCCATTCCCGATCCTGGTCCGTTTTCGCCGGAACCGGAAAACCGGATTCGCCGATCGCCGTCCGACCCTCGGATCCCACGACGGTTGCATTGCAAAACGTTTACGGCATCGAGGTCACCGCCGATGGGATCTTTTTCAGCACCGTCGACGACCATTCGATTTGGAAATCGGATCACATCGGCACGACGATTCGGCGGATCGCCGGCACCGGAGAAAAGGGACTCAGCGGCGACGGCGGCCCGGCAATCGAAGCGACGTTCAACGCGCCGCACGAAATCCGCGCCGATCGTGACGGCAACTTGTTTGTCGCCGACACACGCAATCATTGCATCCGTCGAATCGATGCGGCCACCGGAGTGATCGAGACCCTCGCCGGGGACGGAGTCGAAGGGTTTCGTGGCGATGGGGAGACCGGGGACAAGGCCCGATTCAGCCAGCCCCACAGCATCGTGCTCGATGGCGACGGAGGCTTGTTGGTTGCCGACACCACCAATCATCGTCTGCGGCGCATCGATTTGGAAACCCGGATCGTGACCACCGTCTCCGGCGACGGTCAACGCAAGCTTCCCGAAGAAGGCGAGTTGGCATCCGATGTTTCTGTCTTTGGTCCGCGATCGCTGGCCATCGACGAGCAGGCGATTTGGTTGGTGCTGCGCGAAGGCAACAGCGTGTGGAGC
>NZ_JBFHKV010001023.1:0-3081 GCF_041595215.1 Stieleria sp.
CCAAGTCGTTCATCGTGAAGCCGTCATGGCTGGTGATAAAGTTAATGCTGCAATGAGGCGGACGCCCCGCATGCTCGTACAAATCGCTGCTGCCGGCCAAGCGGGTCGCCAACGCGCCCAACGTTCCGCCATCGCCACGCCAAAAACCGCGCACGTCGTCACGGTAGCGGCCGTTCCATTCCGCCCAGCGGTGATTGCCGAACGAACCGACCTGGTACGCACCGGCCGCATCCCAGGCTTCGGCGATGATCTTGGTGTCGGCCAACAACGGGTCTTCGGCGATCAATTCCACCATCGGCGGGTTGGGGACCAGGTTGCCGCTTCGGTCGCGTGACAAAATGCTGGCCAAGTCGAATCGAAAACCGTCGACGTGATAGTTGTGCACCCAATGCCGCAAGCAGTGGAAAATCATTTCGCGGACGACCGGGTGGTTGCCGTTGAGCGTGTTTCCACAGCCGCTGTAGTTGGTGTAGTGCGTGCCTTCGCTGAGGATGTAATAGACCTGGTTTTCCAGTCCCTTGAACGACAACGTGGGGCCTTGCTCGTTGCCTTCGCAGGTGTGGTTGAACACCACATCCAAAATCACTTCGATCCCGGCCGCGTGCAGCGCCTTGACCATCTGTTTGAATTCGTTGACCTGGGCGCCGGGCCGTTTGTCGTGGGCGTATCCGCGGTGCGGAGAGAAAAACGCCATCGGGTCATAGCCCCAGTAATTGGGGCGTTGCGGCGGGTTGCCGTAGATGTCCAAGATCGGGAATTCGTTGACCGGCATCAATTCGACGGCGGTCACACCGAGCGACTGCAGATAAGGAATCTTTTCGATCACACCGAGGTAGGTGCCCGGGCACTTGATTTTTGCGGTGCGGCTTTTGGTGAATCCACGAACGTGCATCTCGTAGATCACCGATTCGCTCAGCTCACGCCGCAGGTGTCGGTCGCCTTCCCAATCAAAGTCGTCCTTGACGACGACGCACTTGGGCGGGCGAACGACGCCGTCGGTGCTTTTTCCAAACGTTCCCGCGAGCGCTTGGGCATAGGGATCGATCAAACGGGCGGCCGAATCGAATCGTTGCCCCTTGGCCGGATCCCACGGTCCGCTGGCTTGGTAATGGTACAGCTGGCCCGCTTCGAGCCCCTTGACGTTCAGACTCCACACATCACCCCAGCGATCGGTCTCGCGATCAAACTCGATGATGTCGGCCGGCTCCTGGTCGGTGACTTTGTTGTACAGCAGCAAACGCATTGCGGTTGCCGAGCGGCTGAAAACCGAAAACTGGACGCCGTTCTCCTGCAACGTTGCACCGAACGGCGGTTGGTAGGTGAACTGAAGGTTTCCGGTCGGTTGTCGCATAAGCATGTTGTGAGTGTCTCCTGCAATCCTTTCTAAACGCGTCTGTGGGGTGACACACCATGTGTCATCTCCAATGCGCCTGCATCACGTGCCTGCACAATGCTTGCCAGAAACCCTACCACCTACCGACCGGAGATCAGAAACCCTCGGGGAGGAGATTGGAAAACAGGCAGGCAGTCGATCACGCGATGACGCCTAGCGATGGATTGCCGAAGAAACCTCAGGAAACAGTTGGTGAAACGGTGACGGTCGGGACTATCAGCCGGGTTTGGAACCCGACATCTCTTAGTCAACCGGCACAGTTTACCGTTTTTCGGCGTATTTGGCGGCCTCAATGACGGTTGACGGCCGCCCGCAGGAGTGGGCGGATCATCGCAGCGCACTACACCACGGATAATGGCGTTCTGATTGCCAGACGGCTACCAGAGCCGGGGCGAGGATGTCAAACTGGCTTTTGCTGACCAGACTTCCACTTCAATCTTGACTGCTGACCCCCCTCCATGGCTGCGACTTATAAGGACGCCGGCGTCGACCTCGACGTGTACGCCGAATCAATGCGGCGTTTACCCAAACTGATGCACCGCACCTTTTCGCCGCGCGTGCTGGCCAGCGATGGAGGGTTTGCCGGGCTGTTTCAACTCGATTTCGCCGGAAAACTGTTCGCCCGCAATTACGAACAACCCGTTCTGGTCAGCGGCACCGACGGCGTCGGGACCAAGCTGAAGATCGCCCAGACCACCGGCATCCACCACACCGTCGGGATCGATCTGGTGGCGATGTGCGTCAATGACCTGCTCTGCACCGGTGCCGAACCGCTGTTCTTTCTCGATTATGTCGCGATGGGCAAAGACGACCCGGCGCGGCTGGAAAAGATCGTTCAAGGCATCAGCGACGGCTGTGTCGCCGGCGACATGGCCCTGCTGGGCGGCGAAACCGCGATCATGCCCGACATGTATGGCGATGAGGACTACGACCTGGCCGGCTTTGCCGTCGGAGTCGTCGAGCGAAAACGCCTGATCGACGGCAAACAGATCGGCGAGGGCGACGTCGTGCTGGGCATCGCGTCCAGCGGGCTGCACAGCAATGGCTTTTCGCTGGTCCGAAAAATCATCGCCGATGCCGGCCTGACCTGGGACTCCACCCCCGACGCCCTGGGCGGCAAGACGATCGCCCAAGCATGCCTGACGCCGACTCAGATCTACGTCGCCGCCGTCCGCGCGATCCAAAATCACTACCGCGTCAAACAAGTCATCCACGGCTTGGCCCACATCACCGGGGGCGGGATCGAAGAGAATCTGGACCGCATCCTGCCCCCCGGCGTCGACGCCGAGATCGATCCCACGTCTTGGGAACGCCCGGCAGTGTTCCGCTTTCTGCAGGAAACCGGCAAGGTGGCCGATGCCGAGATGCGACGGGTGTTCAACATGGGCATCGGCATGGCCATGATCGTCAGCGATTTTTATGCCGCCAGCATCCAATCCCAGCTGAACGAGCTGGGGATCGCGGCCACACCGATCGGACGGATCACCTTCGGTACCGGCAAGGTCCGCTACCTCTAGTGCTTTGTCAACTTTTGGATTGAGGGTGCCGCGGAAAAGGCAACCCTCAGATCTGGATCGAACGCTACTCTACCGTCTCAGCCCAATTATCGGGGTAGTGGACGAGGCGACGAGTCCTCTGGCAATATGCCCACTGCAGAGGAAGAGGAGAAAAGGACTCGTCGCCTCGTC
>NZ_JBFHKV010001024.1:0-3078 GCF_041595215.1 Stieleria sp.
ATCGGGCGAACCGTGTTGCTCTGTTCAACCCCGTTGGGGTTGGCGGCCTGTTGGCGACCGGAACTTGGGGTGAGCGGGCGCGACCCCAAGCTTTGATGTGGCACGCCGCTGGCGTGCGGGCCGCAGGAGCGGTTGCCGCTCGCGAGTCGTTCCCACAACGCGGTACGGCAAGTAATTCGTCAGTAATACAATCGACGCCCCGAGCGATCCACGACACCAATCTTCGACGGAGGTGCCCGGACGCTGTCGCGAACCGGCTGATGTCAAACGATGATCAGCTGCTTAACGCGGGGCTGATGGGCTCCACGCTATTTCGCGTCGCGATACTTTTGCCGATCGATCGCGTATTGATCTGCGTCGGGTAAGGCTTCCGATTCCGGCGTCTCGGATTTCCAAAGTTGTTCCAAATACGGCCGACACCAACCACAGCCGGTGCCGGCCCCAAAGCACTCCGAAAGTTGCGACGCGGTTTTCGGATGCTCGGTCCGAATGAACTGGACGACTTTCCGTTTGGCAACACCAAAGCACAGGCAGATCGGTTGGTCGTCGTTCATGAATCGTCAGAGGGACAGATCAACAAGGTCGCGACTCGGCACGCGGCCAGGTAATCGGGAATGTTCAACTGTTCGTCGGCCGTGTGGATGTTTTCTTGGCCGCAGCCGACGGTGACGGCGTGGATGCCGTGTTCTTTCAACCAGTTCGCATCCAGTCCTCCGCCGGCGACTTGGCGGTAGGGCTCTCGGCCGATGGCTTGGAGTGCCTGTTCAAGGGTTTCGACGGAAGGATCGTTGTCGTCCAGGCAGAAGGCTTCATAGTCGACGCGAGACTCGAAATCGCATTTGCCGCAAAGACCCGCGACATTGGTGACCGAGTCGGCTGCGGCTTCGAACGCGGCACGGATTTGGGCGACGATTTGTGATCGGAACTCGGGATCATGGCTGCGTGCTTCGGCCCGCAAGGTCACCAGCGGGGTGACCACGTTGGTGGCGTCGCCCCCCTGGATCACGCCCACGTTCGCCGTTCCGCTGCGGCCTTCTTTTTCGATTCGACCGAGCCAGCCGTCGGATTCCAGGTCGGCGATCGCTTTGGCCGCCATCACGATCGCGCTGGCTCCCTGTTCCGGAGCGGCACCGGCGTGCGCGGGGATTCCGGTCAGACTGATTTCCATCCGCTCGCCGCCGATTGCACCGATGGTGACCTTTTCGATCGCACCGCCGTCAAAATTGAACGCCCGGTCCACGGGACCGACCATCGACGCGTCGAGATGACGTGCCCCTTCCAGTCCGATTTCCTCTTGAATGAAAAAGGCGATCACGGCGGGATCGAGGTCGGACCGTCCCAGTCGCAGTCGTTCGATCGCGGCGGTCAGGATCGCTGCGCAGCCGGCCCGGTCGTCCGCCCCCAACCCGGTTCCGCCGCGGCTGTGAACACGGTCCCCTTCGACGACTGGATCGCTGCCGAGACAGATCGGGACGGTGTCCATGTGCGCCGAAAGCATCGTCCGGGGGCCCTTGCCGCTGCCCGGCAGATGAACGATCAAGTTGCCGCAATTGCCGGGCATTCGGGTGCGAGTCTCGGCGCCATCGAATTGGATCGCCGATTCGTCCAATCCTGCCTGGATCAAGGCTTCGGCGATGCGGTCGGCAACGTCGCGTTCATGGCCGCTACCGCCCTTGATTGCGGTTAATTCGAGGTACCGGGCCAGGGCTTCATCTTCGTTGACTACGATTTCTTTCATCTTGCGGTTAAATTGAGGGCGTTCCAGAAAGCCGGCTTTCCCATTAGCGTAGGGTTCAATCCGTCGGCATGTCGAGTGCCTCGCCTCCTTTTACCGCCTGTTGGTCTGCGTGAATCTTCCCGTCATCCAAACCGAGTCTACCCCGAACGAGCCCCCGGCGCGGGACGGCCGCACGCACCTGCTGGATCTGTCGTTTGCCGATTTCCAGCAATGGTTGGTCGAGCACGGCCAACCCAAGTTCCGTGCCAAGCAGGTTTTCGGTTGGGTCTATGAAAAGCGGGCGCGCGATTTCGACGCAATGAGCGACCTGCCCAAAACGCTCCGCGAACAGTTGGCGTCGGAGTTTGTGATTTACCGATCCGACGAAGCGGCGGTGCAAACCAGCCGTGACGGCACCGACAAACTGCTGGTGCGATTGGCCGACGGTGGCGAGGTCGAATGCGTGTTGTTACGCGATGGAAATCGACGCAGTATCTGTGTCAGCAGCCAGGTCGGTTGCGCGATGGGCTGTGTGTTCTGTGCCAGTGGGCTCGATGGGGTCGATCGCAATTTGACGCGTGGTGAAATCGTCGAGCAGATGCTTCGACTGCAGGCTCGGCTGGAACCGGAGGAACGGTTGAGTCACATCGTGATGATGGGCATGGGCGAACCGCTGGCAAATCTGGATCGCGTGCTCGGGGCGCTTGAGACGGCGAAGTCGGCCGACGGACTTGGGATCAGCCCCCGCCGGATCACGATCAGCACCGTGGGATTACCGCCGGCGATCGATCGGTTGGCAAACAATGGTGTGCCCTACAACCTTGCCGTCAGTCTGCACGCACCGAACGAAGAACTGCGCAGCCAACTTGTTCCGGTGAATGAGAAGATCGGCATCGATGCCGTCCTAGCCGCGGCCGATCGCTACTTCGCCGCCAGCGGGCGGCGGCTGACGTTCGAATACGTGTTGCTGGGCGGCGTCAACGACGGTGCGGAACACGCGCGAGAACTGGCACAGCTGCTGCGACATCGCACGGTGCTGCTGAACGTCATCCCGTACAACCCGGTCGAAGGGTTGCCGTACCAGACACCCAGTCAACGGTCGATCGCGGAGTTCCGACAAATCCTTGAATCCGGTGGCGTCAACGTCATGTTTCGGCAACGCAAAGGCGACGAAATCGACGCCGCCTGCGGACAGTTGCGACGCAATCGAAAGGGAACGTGAACGACAGATTTCAGCGGGACGCGTCAGCGACCGGCGCGTGGTGTTCCGGGCACGCGCCACCGGCTGACGCCGCGTGCTGGGACGGTTGCACGGCGCGTCCGGCGATGCACGAAAGACGGATTTAGATTCCGTACAACGG
>NZ_JBFHKV010001025.1:0-3074 GCF_041595215.1 Stieleria sp.
GCCGTTGTCACGCAGCATCTGGGTGTTGGCGGTCAACGCGCCACCGGGCATCGGGCTCCAGGGAATCAACGGTTCGACGGCGGTCGCCTCGGGCGGCAGAAAGTAATCGCGCATGCAGTCCTTGAAAACCTCTTCCGCCTCGCGGACTTTTTCGACGTCGACGTCCAGTTCGTAATCGCTGCCGCGGAGCGCGTGCCACATCACCAAAATGTCCGGCTGACAGGTTCCTCCCGAACACGGTGCCATGGACAAGTCGATCGCATCGGCCCCCGCATCGAGTGCGGCCTTGTTGGCCAACACGCTGACGCCGGCGGTTTCGTGCGTGTGGAAATGGATGAAGGTTCCTTCGGGCAGCATCCGCCGCGCCGCCTTAATCGTCTCGTAGACTTTCGACGGCACCGCCGTTCCCGAGGCGTCTTTGAAGCAGACGGCATCGAAGGGGATGTCGGCGTCGAGGATCTGCTGCAAGGTGCGGGCGTAGAAGGCCGCGTCGTGGGCGCCCACGCAGCCGGGCGGCAGCTCCATCAACGTCACACAAACCTGGTGTTTCAGTCCCGCATCGACGATGCACTGGCCACTGTAGATCAGGTTGTTGACATCGTTGAGCGCGTCAAAGTTGCGGATCGTGGTCATGCCGTGTTTCTTGAACATCTCGGCATGAAGTTTGACGATGTCGCTGGACTGTGAATCCAGACCGACGACGTTGACGCCCCGGGCCAGCGTTTGCAGATTCGCGTCCGGCCCGGCGGTTTCGCGAAACGCGTCCATCATGTCGAACGCGTTTTCGTTGCAGTAGAAATACAGCGACTGAAACCGTGCCCCGCCCCCGGCTTCGAACCAGCTGATTCCCGCATCACGCGCCGCTTCCACTGCCGGAAGAAAATCTTTGGTGAACACGCGGGCGCCGAACACGGATTGAAATCCGTCACGGAATGCGGTGCACATGAAGTTGACTTTCTTTTTCGACACGTCGTTTTCCTCGTTATCAAAACACGCTCTTACAAACAGCTACGTGACCTTAGGCCCCGCTACGTGAGCACAGCCCACAACACACCCGCGGCAATCGCCGAACCGATCACACCGGCCACGTTGGGTGCCATCGCATGCATCAACAAAAAATTGTGCGGGTCTTCTTGCTGACCCACCATCTGCACCACGCGGGCCGAATCGGGGACCGCGGAGACACCGGCGGCTCCAATCAACGGGTTGATCTTTTCTTTCAAGAACAGATTCATGAACTTGGCAAACAAGACGCCACCGGCGGTGGCGATCGCGAACGCCAACGCACCGAGTCCGAAAATCAACAGGGACTGCCGCGTCAGAAACGTGCTTGCTTCGGTACTGGCGCCGACGGAAAAACCGAGCAGGACTGTGACGATATCAATCATCGCCGTCCGCGCCGTGTTGGCCAATCGCTCGGTCACCATGCTCTCTTTCAGCAGGTTGCCGAAGAACAGCATCCCCAACAGCACCATCGCTCCGGGTGCGACCAGGGTGCATATCAGAAACGCCGCGACAGGAAAGATCATCTTTTCGCGACGCGAGACTTTGCGCGGCGGCTTCATCCGGATCAGTCGCTCGTCATGCGTGGTCAGCAATCGCATGATCGGCGGCTGGATCACCGGAACCAAGGCCATGTAGGAATAGGCGGCGATCGCGATCGCGCCGAGCAATTCGGGAGCGAGCTTGGACGAGAGAAAGATCGCGGTCGGCCCGTCGGCACCGCCGATGATCCCGATCGCACCGGCCTGCTTCAGATCAAACCCGAGCCAAATGGCGCCGAGGAACGTCAGAAAGACGCCGACCTGCGCCGCCGCTCCCAGCAGAACGAGCTTCGGATTGGAAAGCATCGTGGAGAAATCCGTCATCGCACCGATGCCCAAAAAGACCAACGGCGGGTAGATGCCCCAACTGACGCCAAAATACAAATAGCTCAGCACACTGCCTGGCTGATAATTGACTTGCCCGTCTTCAATCACCCACCGATGCATGTCGTAAACACTCAACGACATGCCTTCGATCAACGGGATGTTGCCGACGATCGCCCCCATGCCGATCGGGACCAGTAACAACGGCTCGTAATCCTTTGTGATCGCCAGCGCGATGAACACAATCCCGATCACGATCATGACCACGTTGCCGGGTCCGAGCGACCAGAAGCCGGTCGTTTTTATAAACTCTTGGAGGATATCCATCGATTACCTTCACAATCCACGGTGCCAACAACTGCCCCACGTTCCTCTCGCCGTCATCCTTTCTTTATCGCCGCGTTCTCGGCCGCGCACTGACGCTGAAACTCGGTGTGCAACACAAATCCGATGGCCGCCAGAACGACTTCGTCATCACCAGATTGACCCTTCGGATCCGGCCGCTTGCGATGACGCTCGACAGGCTCCGGATAGACTTTGGCGACCGCGGCGAGAATGCGAGGCGATGCGGCGATGAACAGACTGATGAACGTGAGCGCAAACATCACGATCAACATGCCTGCCACGGCGATGGAAAGCCCACGAGCGGCTGTCTCGTCAAGCGCCAAGAGGTTGCCGAAAACCGACGGGACGATTGTCGAAAGCACTGTTGTCGCAAGCATGGCCCGTTCGTGGTGGTCGTCGTTGAAAAGCGGGAACCGGGAGTCGCATGATAGCGGTATCGGACGCACAGCAATTCTTCACCCTCACGAAATTGCCATTTTTCACTCCGATTGTCACCCGCGATCGGATCCGCACTCGATCGCCAAACTACAACGCGTGAACTTCGTTGCCCGCGATGAACCAAGTCGAGTCATTTTGTCGCGGGCGAACCAGATGCGTCCCGGTGAATTCTCCGATCGCGGGTAAGACCAGGCACCCGGCCGAATACCAAAAACAAGACAGTTTGCCCGCGGACTCGCGACCAACGCGATAGCGTATCGCCGGATGCAGATGGCCGCACACAGACAGGTCGGCACCCTCGGGTGGTTCCATCGGATGATGCCCCAACGCGACCGAACCGATGCACCACCCGGGCTCGCGGACCGTGATCGGCCAAGCCGCCGGAAGGCGACCGACCTGCACGTCATGGTTTCCCAAAATCAA
>NZ_JBFHKV010001026.1:0-3071 GCF_041595215.1 Stieleria sp.
CGCCATGTCTGTTTGCCTTCGCACCACTGCAACCGCTGGCCGCTTTCGGGCCAAGTGCCATCGATGCCGACGTGCAGACCGTTGTCTTCGGATCCGGTCGAATGGGCGCGGACCCAGACGTAGTAGGTCCCCGGCGTCGAGATATCGACCTTGTAATGCAGCACGGCCATCGCACCGGGTTCGGGTGAAAAGTTGGTGCCCCGGATGAGTTTGTCGCCGTGGGTGCGACGTGTATCGGGCAAGATTTCCAAGTAGGCGCCACCGCTGGCTCCGGCGACGTGTGACGGATCGCCGTCGGGTGTGATCGACGGCGTCGAGTCTGCGTGTGTCAGGTAAAACGCACGAACGTCGTTGGCGGTTTGTTTGAAAAAATGCTCCGCTTCAACGGCTACCAAGCCGTCCTGCTCGGCGAACACGACCGACTCATCGACGATCGGCTGCTGTGCCTGCGCTGACGCGGCGGCGACTGCGGCAACGAAAAGCAGCCATGTGGTTGCGATGTGGGGTTTCAATCGTGTTGTTCGTCTCATCATGTATGCCCGGTGGGGAAGGGAGGGAAGCAGGGGAATGGGGATACGCTTCGTCGGGGAACGACGTTGCGGAAGCAAAGGGATCGGATTCAATTGGCGGGGGTGGCGACGCTGTGGACATCGCGGCCCGGCGCGTCACATCCCAACGCGTCACACACCGCCGCGGCGACTTGGGACGTGGTCGCGTTTCCGCCCATGTCGGGCGTGATCACGTTTCCGTCGGCGATCACTTTTTCGACCGCCTGTTCCAAGTCCACCGCCGCGCGCAGACAAACGGCGTCGTTGTGCTTGTCGCCCAGCCAATCCAACATCATCGCGGCCGACAGAATCGTCGCCAGCGGATTGGCAACGTTCTTGCCGGCCAGTTGCGGTGCCGTCCCATGGGAAGGCTGAAATAAACCGTGTTCTTCGCCGATTTCGGCCGAGGGTCCGACGCCGAGTCCGCCGACCAAGCCGGCACCTAGGTCCGACAGGATGTCGCCGAACTGGTTTTCCATCACCAGGACATCAAAGTCCCAGGGGTTTTGCACCATGTACAAACTCATCGCGTCGACATACACCGCGTCGGCTTGGATGTCGGGATAGTTGTTCGCGACATCGAAAAAGACTTTGCGGAAGAACGCCATGCTTTGAAAAACGTTCGCCTTGTCGACACAGGTGACCATTTTCTTGCCGTCGACGGGACGTCCGTTGCGACGCTGGGCCAGACGGAACGCAAAATCAGATACCTGCGACGTGCCCTTGCGGGTCACGACCAGCGTGTCGGTGGCCACTTCGTCGCCCACCTTGCTGCCGCCGCCGAAGGACGCAAACAGTCCTTCGAGGTTCTCTCGGATGATGACGAAATCAATTCCCGGCCCGGTGTCTTTGAGCACGCAAGGGGCGCCGCGATAAAGCTTGACCGGACGGACGGCCGAGTGCACCGCCAATGCACGGCGCAATCCGACCATCATCGTCGGCTGGACTTCGGTGCCGTCGGGGTAGCGCACGTCAGGCAGACCGATCGCGGACAACAGCACCGCATCGGCGGCCAAGCAATCTTCCAACACTGCCGCGGGTAACGTTTCACCCGTGTCACGATACAGTTCTGCGCCCGCGCGGTGGGACGTAAACCCCAGATCCAAACCGTCGATCTGATCGACCATGTGGCCGAGTACCCGGTAGGTCGCGTCCATGCACTCCGGTCCGATGCCATCGCCGGGTAACAACGCGATTCGATAAGAACTCATACGACTCAAACAAAAAAGGACTGGAAGGACAGGGGAGAACGCAGGGGGGATAGGCGAGGGTGGTCCATTCGACCGATCCGGGCACGGGGAGCACAACGCTGCACGCGGCACACGCCGTTGTCGGTTGCCGACGCGATGTCGCGCCCGCCGCTGTGTCCCGCTGCAGGGGCGGATTGTAGGCCCTTGCTCTCATTCGTTACAATAAAATAGTCTGAAACATTCATTTCGTATTTGTAAATGGTGCGTTGTGCCCCGTCCGATCCAGTCTGAAGATTTAAACATCGCCCAACTGCGGACGTTTCAGTTGGTGATGCAGGAAGGCGGTTATGCGGCAGCGGCCCGCGTTTCGCATCTCTCGGTGCCTTCGGTCTGGCAACATATCCAGGCGTTGGAGAAGGCTTATGGTGTGGAGTTGTTCGCGCGAGCGGGACGACACGTCGAGCCGACCGCGGCGGCGGAGACGTTGTACGAACACGTCAGTTCGATCTTGGTTCAGATCGAATCGACGTTTGACGTGGTGGCGCGATCGTCGATCGATCAAACGATACGGATGGTCGCCGGGGCGCGGATGATGCTGGAAGACCTGGCGGTGCCCTTGGCGGCGTTTCACAAACGGCACCCCAACCATCTGGTGATTCGCCAGGGCAGCGATCGCCGCGCCGAAGAGTTGCTGATGGACGACCAGGCTGACCTCGCCATGGCCTTGGAACCGGGACCGGACCGCAAGTCACCCCACCTGCACTATGAACCGGCCTACACGGTCGAGTTCTTGGCGGTGGCAAAGAAATCGCATCCTTACATGAAGTCACGATCAGCGGAATTGGCGGACTTGGCGGAACACCCGTTGGTGGTCACGTTGGCGGGCACGCATGGACGCGACGCGCTCGACCAGGCGTTTCATCGCGAAGGTTTGCAGGCCAAGATCAGCGTTGAAACCGACAACAGCGCCTTCACGATCGCTTGTGTCTCCGCCGGCATGGGGATCGGAATTTTGGCCGGCCGCAGCAACGGCGAGCTGAGTAAGAAACTCGCCTCACGATCACTCAGTGACAAACTGGGGCAGCGACGAATCGTGTTGATGTGGCGGAAAGGACGTTTGCTGACCGACCCGATGGTGGACTTGGTCGAACAGTTGAAATCGGCGCCGGAGTGAGTTTGGGGCGCAGGTTGGTGTCCAGCCTTCAGACGCATCCCCACGCGCTGCGAAGCAGCAAGACGGGGCGGCTAAAGCCTGCACACCAGCAACCGTTGGTGTCCAGCCTTTAGGCGCATCCTTACGCGCTGCGAAGCAGCAAGACGGGCGGCTGAAGCC
>NZ_JBFHKV010001027.1:0-3070 GCF_041595215.1 Stieleria sp.
AACAAACGGCGCGGCACAATCCGAGGTGCGCAAACCGCGGCGTGAATCAGGCGAACCGTGTTGCTCTGTTCAACCCCGTTGGGGTTGGCGACCGGAACTTGGGGTGCGCGGGCGCGACCCCAAGCTTTGATGTGGCACGTCGCTGGCGTGCGGGCCGCAGGAGCGGTTGCCGCTCGCGAGTCGTTCCCACAACGCGGTACGGCGAGTAATTCGTCAGTAATACAATTGACATCCCGAAGGGATCACAGCGAGTAGCCGGAGGTCAGCGCAGCGCCACCTCCGGACGACGCCCCCGATCGTCCCCACGACCCCGGACGGGGTCGCAGCGCGTTTCAGCACCCCCATCGCATGGGTCAATGCCCGATCGAACGGACCGCCGCCCCAGGATCAGAAAGCCCAGCGGGCTGACAGAGTGCTTGCCGGGCCGGTCAGGGCCCGGACTGCGATGCACCTTTAACGCAGGCCTGGAAGGCCGACACAGTGCCCAGCGGGTCGAAACCGCCGCATGGACGGTGTCTCGCCCTTCCAAGGCTGTTGCGGCAGTGAGGACCTTCAACCGGCCGCTCATCGGCCTGTCGACTTGGTGAGCCGACGGCGCTAGCCGCGGGCGTACCGGTGACGACGTAGCCGTTGGAGGCCCTGGCTAGCGCCATCGGATCATGATTATTTCGGTAACAGTGCAATCAACTGGCCATTCCGCCCCACGCTTGCTGCGATCGCTTCCCCCTTCTCCAAACCGTCCGCTTCCGAACTCTCTTGCACGCAGTTCATCCGCGTCGTGCTGGCAACCGCGTCTTGATCTCATGGGTGCACTTCCGATATCCAAAGCCGCCCGACTCCCCAGGATCGCCGCGTCGTGTGTTCGGTCGGATTCGTCTTTCAATAAAAGAAAAACACCACGGACCACACGATGCAAGTCACGGGGGAGTCATGCGCCTGCGGATCACACAATGGGCCATGAGAGATCAAGACGACTGCCGCACCAAAACGCTGACGACCTACGGCCAGAGGATTTAAGAAGCTGGCGTCAGCCTCACAAACCTGAGTCCCACCTAACCCCGACCTACCGTGACCGCACATCAACCGCCGAAGCGGAAAGCAATTCGATTAAGTTCAACGTCCGCCGTCACCTGGCACGAGCGGAAAAACTTGATCGCAAAAAAGACTCGATCGAGTGCTCAGGTGCACGGCTTTGTTCCTCGAATCTGACTGTCTTCGGCATTGCTCGGGCACTTGCGTCAAACGCTGCCCGGCGGTCACAGAATAGCGTGACGAATCAGTCGAAGCAACTTTTCGGCCGGCGTTGAAATCATCGCATGCGGAGGCTCGATGGGCGCGGGGCCGAGCATTGCGATCCATCCGGCACCGAGATGTCAAAACTTCCTTGCGGTAGATCACACGTCAGGCCCATTGCGGCGGGCACCAATGCTGTCAACTCACTTCGTGGGGAGTCGCGACAAAAAGAGCCCCCGATTGTCAGGCGGCATCGATCAATCGAGTGATCAAGTCCGACGTCGGCAGCTCAACGCTGCATGCGCTCACCGAAAGAGTGAAACGCTCAAACAATCTGGCCAGTAAATCCGTCAACACAAATCGGCGGCTTGAGTCTCGCTACTGACGAGGAACGTTACCGATCACCCGGTCCGCGCGGTTGATCTTCCATTGTCGAAAACGGCGACTCCGCGACTTCGGTTCATCGCATGGTTCGCCCACTCCGTCCACTAATTGTGTTCGATCCATTCGTCTCGTCCACGCAGGACGTCCTCGATCTGCTGCACAATGTCCTGACGTGATCGTGTCTCTACATCGTAAACAATATTTGCATCGCTGAAATCGAGCGGTGTGCTTTTACGGCGTCGACCGTTCTCCGTCCGAATCCACGGCGCATAGTAGACGGTTAAGCGGTAACATCCATCCGGATCATCCTCAGGACGCCATTCAACATCGACCGCTAGTCGCATGCTTGTGCTCGATGCTGCGAAGAGCGACGAACCACCAAAGAAACCACGGCCAACGTTTTCCGGAGTTGGATCAAGCTCGAACAATGTGTTCCAATCGACTCTCCAGTCGGGCGGAACACGTAGTGGCTGCAAAGATGTGTCACTCACATCGATCTCGTTGGGCGAACGGTTGCGATATGCGGGCGGCGGCGAGCGATCCAACCACAATGAGAACGGCGACCACCGCCGCTCCGTATCATCGCATGGTTCCCCGCATCTTAAGACAGGCACCAGAACGTCACCAGAACCTCCACCACGGCCGAACCGACTCCAATATCTCGAATGGTTCGCCTTCGGTCCAAGGTCCGTCCTCGTCGTGCTGATATCCCGTCACTAGTTTTGCGGCGACCAAAGGAATGTCAAAGATGTAGTCGCAGTCGTCGATGGTCTTCTGCTTCTCAAGTAGTTCGTCCGCGAGCTTGCGGTATCCATCTGGCAATACTCCACTCTCCGCGAGGTGATCCGCCGCCAGTTCGGAGTTGTGTTCCACGTCCCAAACCGTTCCGCCGTCGCGCCATTGTGACGAACCGCTTACCATCACGTGTTCCTCGACATACGCAGTTACAAGTTCACCCCCTGTTGATAGCCGATGCAGGTCTTGCAGCGCGGCCCAATCACACCGGTTTGCGACAATCAAATACCATCCATTTGGCAAGACCGCGTCAGAGAGGGTGAATTCTGCGAACTCGGATCGCCGGCCGGTCGGGCGGACGCTGAAACGAGAGCGTGCTTCGGCCTGTGGCAAAGTGACTGCAATCCAAGACGTCGAATAGCCCATTATCGCAGTGTGCTTTCAGTCGGGGAACGGCGGTGGTCACCGCGTCGGCGCGATCGACCGGAACTCTAAAACAAACTCGACTCGCCGACTGCGGTGCACCACTTGGTTCACGCGGATCGGCCACCACGACAGCTTGAGCCGTCATCGCTGATTGCCAATGTACTCGATTGAAATCACCGAGGGGAATCGCGTCTCCCAATCAGCAGCCAACGCGTCAGGCGACGGTTGTCAGCGTTGGTATCGACAGGCGTCGGTTTGCCTCGTTCGGCCGAGACGACCGCGCACCAAGAAA
>NZ_JBFHKV010001028.1:0-3068 GCF_041595215.1 Stieleria sp.
GGTGCCGCCGCAAGTGCCTGGGTGAATCGAATCCCTTCACGCGCCATCTGGTCGATGTTCGGCGTCCGCAATCGCTGATTTCCCATGTGTGAGAGTTCATAGTACGCCAGCTCGTCAGACATGATGTAGACAATGTTCGGCGGTCGTTCGGCCGCGCGGGCACCGTCGGCAATGCCGATCAATAAGCAGACGAGCGAGAGGCAACAACGTGACGACATGGCAGGACTCGTGCAGGGGGATGGTGTGCGAGGTGGTGACAGCGACCGGAGTGGATCGTTAGCGTGAGCTGGCGGATTGATTCGATCGAAGGAGCGCGTCGAGATCGTCGAGCGATACTTTTAAAACTTCCATCGTTTGCTTCGCGCCGGAAAACGCGATCAACAGGTGTTCGTCGTGTTCAATGATGTGTGGGTAATCGACGTGTCGACCGCCGACGAGTCGAAACAGGTGGGTGAAGACCAATCCGTCCGAGCTGACGGCCAAGGTCAGCGGGTCGCGTCGACGCGGGTTGGCGTTGGACACCAGCACATAGTAGCCCCGCGAGGTTCGCAGCACAAAAAACTTACTCGTCGCGTCAGGGAAATCGGTCTTGACGATCGGGCTCCACGTCCGGCCGTTGTCGCTGGAAAAGGTTCGCAGCAATCGTCCCGAACGTCCGTTGTCGCGAATCAGACCGACAAGGTTTTGGCGGTCGGGAAGCACGTACCAGTAGGGTTCTTCCGGGCGGCCGCTGGCGTCGTAGCTGGCCAGCGGACGGATCTTCCAGTCGTCGAAGGCAGTGTCTCCGCCGATCATCACCGAGACCTGCTGGCGATGGTCGCGACGCGTCATCATGAATTCGCCTTGCGGCAATCGCTTGGGCGGGAAATTATTGAGCGTGTCGTCCATCACCGTGCCGTGGGCTCTCCACGTTTGCTCGCCCGCGTCCCAGCGAAATGCTTCCAGGCTGAGCCCCTTGCCGGGATATGCCGGCGCGTTGAAGTGGCTCGCCAACGCCAGCAACTCGCCATCACGGACCCACAGCCCACGTGCGATCCAACCAAACCCTGGTGTCCGTGGCGGCCCGGACAGGTCCGCCGGCTGACTCCAGTGCAACCCATCATTGCTGGTCGCATAAGACACGCGGGTGTCCGGTCGATCGTGACCCGGTACCACATTGCGAAGTTGCTCCGGCGTCAGGCCCGGTCTTGGTACGCCCGGACCGTCACTCCACATCGCCCAGTACTTGCCATCGAAATGAGCGAGATAAGCGTGCTGATGGACCCAGGTTCCGGCGCGGTCTCGGACGTCACTGATGATGGCGTGTTTTGACGGAACCGGGGTAAGATCGTTGAAATTGATTCGCGATGCATCGGGGCCGGTGGTTTTCAGATCCAGCATCCGTGGGCTGCCCGGATTCTTCACGGGGTGCGGACGAGCATCGGTTCCAGAAGCGGCAACGGCGGGCTGGGCGGCCAGTCTCCTGGCAAGCTTCTCCGCAAGACCAGCGACGGCGTTTTGATACTCGTCATGGTCGACCACGTTCACGGTTTCGTGCGAATCCTTGCGGTGATCGTATAGTTCGCGGGCGAGGACTTGTTCGGTTTTGAAGTCCCGCCACTCGGTGTAGCGAAAGGGTTTGGTGCGAATCGAATACCCCATCACTTCGGGCAGTTTGCCGCGCAGGTAATTGGGGCGCGGTGTTTGGGTGAGAGCCACTTCGTGGACACTCGCCGACGGATCGTCCAGCAGCGGCACCAAGGAGACACCTTCGACGTCGCTTGGTGTCTGCAACCCGCAAAGTTCCGTCAGCGTGGGATAAAGATCCAGCAATTCCACCAGGGCTTCCGTGCGGCCGGCCGTTTGGTGCTTGGGGGCGTCGATGATCAGCGGGACACGGGCATCGAGTTCAAACGCCGTTGTTTTTCGCGTCAAGCCGTGTTCGCCCAGATGCAACCCATGATCGGACCACAACACGACGATCGTGTTGTCTCGCAATTGCAGCGAGTCTAATTCATCCAGCACGCGGCCGATCTGCGCGTCGAGGTAACTGATCGCGGCGAGGTGCCCGTGATGCATTTCTCGCAACTCTTCCGACTCCGCGCCCGCGTTGTATCGGGCGCTCGTCAATGCGATGTCGGGAACGTCTTGGGGTGGCTGTACGTCGCTCGGAATCGGAACCTTGTTTCGATCATAAAGGTCCCAGTATTTCTTGGGAGCGTTGAAGGGCGTGTGCGGTTTCCAAAAACCGACGGCCAGGAAGAACGGATCGTCACGCCGATTGAGTTCCCGCAAGGTTTCGACGGCCGTTTCCGCGACCCGCCCGTCGAAGTAGGCGTCATCGGAAACGTCGCGGCATTCGATGCCATTTTTTCCCGAAGCGAGATTCGGCGGCACCGCGCCGTCGACGATCGGCTTGTCGTTGGAGTGGCTGTTGTAGTGCAGCACCGACGGCACGCTCCAGGATCGGGGATCGCCTTTCCAATCGTCTTGCCGCCAGTTATGAAAAATCTTACCGACACATTGTGTGTGGTAGCCGTTGGATTTGAACCATTGTGGAAGCGTAACGGCGTCCGGTTTGTTCTGACGGAAATGTGTCGGCAGATCCCAGACCCGCAGCGTATCGGGGCGCATGCCCGTCAGCAGCGATGCCCGGGAGGGATTGCAGACGGTTTGCTGGCAGTAGGCATGTTCGAAAACCATGCCGCCGGATGCGAGCCGATCGATGTTCGGCGACTTCACCGCCGCATCTCCGTAGCACCCCAGCTGGACCCTCAAGTCGTCGATCGCGATGAACAACACATTCGGCCGCTCGGCGCCGGCCGACGCTGCCATCAGCGCCAAACAACACGCGGCAAAACGGAGAGTGAGAGAACGGAGCATGATGCGCGACCTTCTTGCGAGCCGGAAACGGAATCAAGGGTCGGCTATCATAAAGGATTCGGACGCCAACAAACTCGGACTGGCGATCTCTGGGCTGCTGGAAAACGACGGTCCGTTCGCAGCGACATCGGTCGCGATTGTTTCCACCCACAGTCTGCCCGCGTCCCTTCGGGCGTTTCAGTACGCTGCGAACGTTGCGTGAATGA
>NZ_JBFHKV010001029.1:0-3061 GCF_041595215.1 Stieleria sp.
CGGGATGAACGCGATGAGCGTTGCCGACCGGGCGACGATCGCCAACATGGCACCCGAATACGGCGCGACGATGGGCTTCTTCCCCGTCGACGACGTGACACTGACTTATTTGCGTCAAACCGGTCGTCCAGAAACCGGCGTGCAACTGGTCGAACGTTATTGCAAAGAACAGGGGCTGTTCCGGACCGATGATGGTCCCACCCTGAACTACACCAAGACGCTGTCGCTGGATTTGGGCACCGTCGAACCGAGCTTGGCCGGTCCGAAGCGTCCGCAGGATCGGATTTCGCTTTCCAACATGAAATCGGCCTTCAACGAAGCCCTGACTGCGCCGATCGGCAAGACCGGGTTCGGGCTCGAGCCGGGTGATCTGGACCACAAGGGCACGATCCAAGACAACGGAAAGAGTAGCCAGATCGGACACGGCGCTGTCGTGATCGCTGCGATCACGTCCTGTACCAACACCAGTAACCCGTCGGTGATGATCGGCGCGGGGTTGTTGGCCAAGAAAGCGGCCGAGCGAGGATTGAAGGTTCCGTCGCATGTCAAAACCAGTTTGGCGCCGGGTTCCCGTGTCGTCACCGAGTACTTGGACAAAGCCGGACTGACCGAGCCGCTCAAGACGCTCGGGTTCCACACCGTCGGCTATGGTTGCACGACCTGCATCGGTAACAGCGGTCCGTTGCCGGCACCGGTCGCCGAAGCGATCGAGTCGGGCGATCTGGTCGCGTCGGCCGTGCTGAGCGGAAACCGTAACTTTGAAGGCCGCGTCAATCCGTTGACACGAGCCAACTATTTGGCGAGCCCGCCGCTGGTGGTCGCCTACGCTCTGGCCGGAACCACGGACATCGATCTGGTCACCGAACCCTTGGGCAAAGACGCCAAGGGCAACGATGTCTTCTTGAAAGAGATTTGGCCGTCGGCGGAAGAGATTTTGGAGACCATCCAAACCTCGATCGATCCTGAGATGTTCACTCGCCAGTACAACGAGGCCGTCGAAGGGAACGAGTTGTGGAACGCGATCGATGCCGCCGAAGGTGCGATTTACCCATGGAGTGAAGAGAGCACGTACATCCACCATCCGCCATTCTTGGATCACGTGACCGGGGATGCGGTTCCCCCGATCGGTCCGATCGAAGGCGCACGATGTCTGGTGTTGCTGGGCGATTCGGTCACCACCGACCACATCTCTCCGGCCGGTGCGATCGCTTCCGACGGCCCTGCCGGTAAGTTCCTGCAAGAAGTCGGCGTTCCGATCAAGGAATTCAACAGTTTTGGTTCACGACGCGGTAACGACCGTGTGATGGTTCGCGGCACGTTTGCCAACATTCGCATCCGCAACCAACTGGCGCCGGGAACCGAGGGCGGTGTCACCCGATACTTGCCTACCGACGAGGTGACCAGCATTTACGACGCGTCGATGCGGTACCAAAAGGAAGGCACTCCGTTGGTCGTCTTGGCCGGTACCGAGTACGGCACCGGCAGCAGCCGCGACTGGGCGGCCAAAGGCACGATGTTGTTAGGCGTCAAAGCAGTGATCGCGGCGAGCTATGAACGGATTCACCGCAGCAATCTCGTCGGCATGGGCGTGTTGCCGTTGGAATTCGCCGACGGAAAAACGTGGCAGGCGCTCGGCTTGACCGGCGAAGAAACATTCTCGATCCCCGATCTGTCGGATGACCTCGAGCCCCGTAGCACCATCAAGGTCACGGCAACTGCCGCAGACGGCACCGTCAACACCTTTGATTGCATCGTGCGGATCGACACCCCGGTCGAACTGCAGTACTACCGCAACGGCGGGATCCTCCCGACCGTCCTCCGAAATCTGGCCCAGGCTTAATTTTTATCAACCATGAGTGACATTCACAGTCAGTACAACGACGTCGAAAAACTGATCGACGACGAGAAGTTCAGCGAAGCGATCGAAGGTTTGAATTCGATTCTCCAGGAAGACGATTCGTTTGTGCTCGGGCACCTCGCCCTCGCCCGCGTCTACACCAAGACCGGACAGCACGACGAGGCGATCCGACACGGCGAAAAAGCGTGTGAATTGGAACCGAACGATCCGTTCAACTTCACCGCCATGAGCGTGACGTACCAACGCGCCTGGGCCGGTACCCAGGAGCAGCAGTACATCGCCAAAGCCGAAGAAGCGATGGCGAAGGCTCAGATGCTGCAATCGCAGTCCTGAGATGCCAATCGCTAACGATTGAGCACGCGCCACTGGCTGACGCCGCGTGCTGGGAGGAGCGGACGCGTGCCGATGAGGCGGCTTGCTTACTGATCCGAGACGACTTGGGTCGTCACTTGAGACCGCGCGCCCAACGGCTTTCCGCGACTGACCGCTTCAGCGGTGATCGTGAACGTCTTCGGTTGATTGCACGTCAACAAGATCAGGTAGTCGATCGATTCAAACGGTCTCAGCGTCCCGATGTCTTTCAGATAGATGTATCCTCCGTTGGGACTGAATTCGCCCAACTCGGGGCTTAGCGGTTGCGTGACGCGCACCACTTGCACGCCGTCGGGCAGATTAAATCGAATGCTGACGTTGCCGTCTTGCTGTGACGACGGATTGGTGACGCGCAAGTCGTAGCGGATCGGTTGATTGACGAACACGGCTGTGCTGGGACCCGTGATCGACAGACCCAATGATTGTGGCTGGGCGGGCTGGCTGGGAGCCGGCCGCGGCGTGGGATCCTGAGTCGGCGCGGGTCGTGTTGGCGGTCCGGGGATCATCGGTGGAGCGGTCGCCGGGGGCAGGGTGTTGGGCGCGGCCGGAGCGGGTTCGGGTTGCCGGACCGCCGACGGCAAGATTTCAAACTGCACCTGTTCGCTGGCCCGGGCGCCTTGTTGCGACTCAACCGCTAACACCACGCTGCTTCTTGGATTCGTACCGATCACCTGGAAATTGGCTTCCAGTGTCTCGCTGGTTTCGGGTTCCAGTCGTGGGATCATCCACTCAAGCATGTACTGACCGCTGCGCGGCTCGGAGAGGTATTGGTCCGTTGCACCGACCGGGCGCAGCTGTGGATCATAGGCCATCGTGACGCGGACATTGTCC
>NZ_JBFHKV010001030.1:0-3055 GCF_041595215.1 Stieleria sp.
ACTCACTCGGCAGGAATTGGCCCAGCAAGTGACGTATTTGAAAGCGGAGAATGCAATCCTTCGGAGCAAGTTACCCGATCGAATCACGCTGAACAATCAGGAACGTCGCCGGCTGATTCGCCATGGCAAGAAACTTGGCCCGCGAATCAAAGAACTGATCTCGATTGTCAGCTACTCAACCTTCCGCCGCTGGATCCGGACCATGGAAGACGGACCGACGAAACGGCCGAAATCGAAAGCGGAAGATAAACCTGGCCGGCCGCGAATCGACGAAAGCATCGCCGATACGATCATCCGGATCCGGAAAGAGACCGGCTGGGGTTACACCAAGATCGTCCAGGCGATGCGGCGGCTTGGCCATCGAATCTCGCGTCAAACGGTCAAAAACATTCTGGTCGAAGCGGGGCTTGGTCCCGATCCCAGCGATCATCCCGATACTTGGTCTGATTTCCTGAAGCGGCATGCAGCCACGATGTGGCAATGCGACTTCGCATCGAAGCGAAAGTGGACGATCAAAGGAATGGTCGATCTCTACTTCCTCGTCTTTATTCACGTCGAGACACGACGCATCTGGGTGTCTCCGTGTACCGCCAATCCGACCGGCCAGTGGACCATTCCCCGCCGCGCTGTCCTGATTAGGCCGGCGTGCCCCACACCTGGCAACTTGCCCTCTTGAATCGTTGCTCAGAGCTCAGTCACCAGGTCTCCGTCGGGGTTGTTTTGTTTAAGGTCCGTGATACGGCCTGCTTCGCCAATCATGAACCAGTCGGATCCAGACCCGCCGGTGAGTTTGTCCTTCTCTTCGTCGCTGAAAATTTCGTCGATGGCTTCGGTTGATTCCGATTCGACCGCTTGTTCGACCCACTGGTCTAGCAGTTGATCGATTTCCGCCCGTAACGTGGACCCGAAGAACTGCTCGGACATCAAAATGTCGTGACCGGATGAACCGACCATCCGATCGGCTCCCAGTCCACCGACCAAGAAATCATTGCCACTACCGCCGACGATGTGGTCATTTCCTAGTCCTCCAAAGATGAGATCGGAGTTACTGCCACCGGAAACGTCATCATCTCCCTCGCCAGCCTGCACCATCGATTTGATATCCAAGCTACCCAGATCAATCCTATCGTTACCGGCACGCGACCAAATCCGAATTTCATCGACGCCGGCAATCGGAACTCCGGTGCTCTCCCCGTTCAACGTCAGCATTCCGTTGCTTTCGCCAAAGATGAGAACGTCATCGTTTTCGGTACCTCCGACACGTAGAATGCCGCCTGTCAATTCGATCGAACCCTCGGCGATGGCCGGCAAAATCTCGATGCTGACAGTCGCTTCATCCGATCCACCCTTTCCATCGGTGACGGTGTAGGTAAATGTCTCGGTCAGTCCGGCAAGGTCGCTGGTCACACCGGGTTGATATTGCAACGATCCGTCGACCTGGACGGTCAAAACACCGTAGGCCAGTGGAGTGGGCACTCCCACTGCGGCGGTTTCACCGTTGATCGCGAACACCGATAGTGAGTCAAGCCGATCGATGTCAGTGTCGTTGGCCAACAATCCGTTACTCACCGGAATCGTCAAGATGTCATCTTCGCTGACCGCGTAAGATTCAGCCGATCCGACCGGGGCATCGTTTTTACCGTCAATCGTCACGACCACGGTCTCCGTGGCTGTGCCGTCCAGTGAGCGAACCGTAAAGGAATCGGCTTCGACTTCATTCACGCTCATGGCCTGAACGGATGAACTGTCGAGCACATAGGTCCAGTCACCCGAGGCATCCATGCTGAACGAACCAAAGTTGCCAGCCGAGTTGGCGAGGGGAACGAATTGGTTCTCGCCGTCGTCGTTATCCGTCACCAGCAGTCTGGCGGTGACGTTGGTGAGCGAATCTTCATTCGTTTGCCCGCCAGCCACACCAGAAATCGCGGCTTGGTCGTTCAATCCTTCGATCGTGATGGCAACCGTTTCGGTGGCGGACCGGTCGATGGATTGAACCGTGAACGAGTCGGTAACAAGGTCCCCCGCGTTCAGACTCTGAGCCGCCGCAATGTCCAAAACAAAACTCCAACTTCCGGAGGCATCGATGGCGAATGCTCCATAGGTGCCCGCTTGGCTGCTCGATTGGAAAACCGCTTCACCAGCATCGATGTCCGAGACCGACAGCACGCCCGATGTCGTTGCGGCGGAATCTTCATCGGTATCACCTGCCGTCACACCGGAAATCGAAGCGGGATCATTCTGTCCGTGAATGGTCACGGTCACCGTGGCAGTGCTCGCGCCGCCGTTTCCGTCGTCGACTGTGTAGGTGAACGAATCGGCGGCTGTGGAGCCGGCGGGCAGTGTTCCAAACTTTCCGGCGGGGTCGTAGGTGAATGTTCCGTCACCGTTGTTGGTCACGGTTCCCGTCGTCCCCGTGGTATCGATGCTAAACGTGTGGACGTCGGTCACATCGACATCTGCGAAATCGGCAGCGAGATCAACAACAGGCCCGTCTTCGTTGACTGCACCTTGAACATTGAATGCGGTCGGTGCAACGTTGGTGACATCCAGCTCAACGGTACGGATGGCCTGAGTGGCATTATTCTCAAACACCGCGAACGTAAAGGAACTCAGTCCCGAGCTATCCGCGGTGAAGCGCACGGTGTGGTTGTCGGGCATTAGTATCGCCGTTCCCGCGACATTGCCCAAGATCTCGAAACTCGGTTCACTGAGTCTCAGATCAGCCGACAGTTTCTGCAAATCGAAATCAGAGACGCGCGTCTTCGTTCGATCGAAGTAGCGGTCGTCGTAAACCAACACGGCTCCGCTGGCCGCGTTCTCAAAGAAATCCTGAATCTCTTCTTCGACAGCGAAGCCGAAGGCAATGCCGTTGCCGTCTTGCTGGAACCTATTGCCGACCGCCGTGATCATCTCACCACCATAGTTGACAATCAACGAACCGGAGCCGTGGATATTGATGGTGTTGTTACCCGGATCAGCAGCGGTTCCCAGGTCGACCGTGCCGCCGCGCACCTCAATTGCGGGTTGATCGCCAGCAGTAGATTCGTCGATGGTC
>NZ_JBFHKV010001031.1:0-3049 GCF_041595215.1 Stieleria sp.
GGATGGACCCGGAACGTCCAGGTGCTCTCGCCGCCGGAATCGGAAACGGCCAGCGTGCCCCCGTCGTTGGACAACGCGATTCCGTTGGGACGCGTGATTCCGCTGTCGACCGCCGTCGTTTCGCCGGTCTTCAAGTTGATCCGCGTGACTTGTTTGGCCCGAGTCTCGGTGATGAACGCAAATCCATCCGCGGAGACGGCCAAGTCGTTCGGCTTGACACCGCTCGCGACCACGTTGACCGTACCGGAAACCGGGTCGATCGAAATCACTCGATCCATTGCACCCTGGCATCCGTACAGCAGTCCGCCGGGACCGAACATCAACCCGCTGACCGATTCCTTGGCGATCACCGTTTGTTTTCCGTCATCGGCACTGACGCGGTAGACCGCCGGCGCCTTCATGTCGCTGTAGAAAAAATTGCCTTCGGCGTCGCTGCACGGTGCGTCGGCGAACCCGAGGTCGGCGGCGACGACTTCCCAGAACTGGCCCGGGATCAACAGGTTCAGCAGCGTCAAGTCACCACGCAGGTCGCCACTGGTGTCCAGCACCGGCTGGTGTGTCTCGTTTCGCCACAGCCATTTCATTGCATCGGGAAAACGCGCGCTGCCGAAATCGGCGTTGTGCGCGTAGCCTTCGGACCAATCAAAACGGGTGTCGTAACCCATGTACTTGAGCGCCGATGCCATGCGCTGGTTTGCCCAGGGCCAGCTTCCGAACGCGTTGTCGACGTCACCGCTGGTGTCGGACATGTAAACGCGGATCGGTTTCGGTTCCGTTTTACGGACCAGTGCGGGGTAGACGTTGCCGCCGCACAAGTTCGTGAAACTGCCGACGTTCGAATAAACCTTGCCGAACTGGTCGGGACGTTCCCAGGCGGCGGTGAAGGCGCAGATGGCGCCGGAGCTGGACCCGCCGATCGCCCGCATCGCAGGGTCGGAAGAAAGGTTGTAGCGCTGCTGGACCGCGGGAAGGATTTCTTCGAACAAGAATCGCGTGTATCGATCACCCAGGCTGTCGTATTCCAAGCTGCGGTTGGAAGACTTTTTGCCTTGGCGAGGCTTTGACTTGTGGTGTCCCGGATTGATGAACACGGCGATGGTCGGTGGCATTTCGCCGCGTGCGATCAAGTTGTCAAAGACGATCGGGATCCGCCAGCGTCCCTTGATGTCACGCATTCGCTCACCGTCCTGAAACACCATCAGCGCGGCAGGGGTATCCGCTTTGTATTGTGCCGGCACGTAGATCGCCCAATCACGGATCGTGCCGTCAAAGACCTTCGATTCCCAGGGCTCCATCTGCTCTACGGTCCCCTTGGGAACCGAGTCGTCGGCGATTGCATCGGGATGCGGATGCCACTCGGGTTTGGTTTCGGTCGACGGGATCACGGTCGAATCGGAGTCCTCCGACGACAGCCATCGCAGTGCGTCCGGAAAGACTTCGCCGCCCCATTTTCCGCTGTGTCCGCCTTCGGTCATGACCAGTTTGTAGTGATAGCCGGCGAACTGCAGCGCGGCCGCCATGTCCCGATTTCCCAGTGGCCAGTTCCCGTGCAGATTGTTCAAGTCGTCCTTGCCTTCTTGCAGGTAAACCTTGATCGGTTTGGGAGCATCTTTCGTTTTGCGAATCAACCCGGGATAAGCCCAACCGCCGCGGATGTTGGTGAAACTGCCGATGTGGCTGAGTACTTTGCCGAACTGATCCGGTTTTTCCCAGGCGACGGTGAACGCGCAGATGCCACCGGATGAGATCCCGCACACCGCGCGGCGTTTGGCATCGTCAGAAACGTTGAGTCCTTTCAAGGCGACGGGCAGAAATTCATCGACCAGGAACGTTGCATAGCGGTCACCGAGTGAATCGTATTCGAATGAACGGTTGCTGCGGTCTTTCGCGCCGGGCTTGGTCGCCGGAATCGTACCGGGGTTCACGAAGACGGCGATCGTGACCGGCATCGCGCCTTGATGGATCAGATTGTCAAACACGACGGGAACACGAAACGCGCCGTTGGCCTTGGCGTAATTTTTACCGTCCATGAACACCATTAAGTTTGCCGGCGCGTTTTCGTTGTACTGTGCCGGAACGTAGACGCTGTACTGGCGCGTCGTACCGGGGAACACGCGACTGTCGACGAAGACGCCTTCGGTGAGTTTCCCCTGCGGAACATCCGGCTGGACCTGGCGATCGGACGCATTGGGTGGAGAGTCGTCCGCGGCAGACACGGTGGTCATCGCCAGCAAGACGGCGAAGGCGAGCAAGGCTTGAGGTTTCATGATGATTCAGGAGGGCGGCGAAATGCGGGGAGGTGGTGCGGGAGGCTGCACATCATCGTTTGCCGCTGACCGGTAAGCAAGTGCCGCTGGGGGGCTGCGTTGGTCGAAGGCATGGGGTCAAAAAATAAGTTGGTCAAAAAATAAGTTGGTCAAAAAATAAGTTGGTCAAAAAATAAGTTGGTCAAAAAATAAGTTGGTCAAAAAATGAGGTGGTCAAAAAATGAGGTGGTCAAAAAATGGGAGGCGGGTGCAGGAGGCTTTGCGCATCCTGTCCCACCAGCTGACTCCATTTTTTGACCAATCCATTTTTTGACCCTCTCTCTCCGCGCCCCAACGATCACTCAACCCATCACCGCGCGAGGGGTTTCATTTCGAAATGACTGGCGGTGCCCCAACGCCCCGAGTCCGCCTCGCCTTGATAGAACTGAAGGCTGACTTGTGGCGGTGTGGAGGCGTCTTCCGGCAGGGTGGCCGTGCCGACGGCAATCCATTCTTGCTCACCGGGTCTGCGATAAAAACCGCTCAGCTCCGGTCCGTCGACAACGAATCGCAGTTGGACGGTTTCACCGGGATAGGGAACGATAGCGATGGTGCGCGTGCGATCCTTTTCTTCGCGTCCCATCACGATGTTGGTGATGCCGTGCTCAATTTCCAACCCGATTTTGACCATCGTCGAATCGCTGTAGTACCAGACCAGATTTGTTTGCTCCCAGCGTTTCTTCGGATGTTGCTCCAGTTGCACACGGACGTCGACGGAGTCCTGCCAGGCCCGGGGCACCGGA
>NZ_JBFHKV010001032.1:0-3048 GCF_041595215.1 Stieleria sp.
AACGATCCACACCCGTCGCAACAGGCGCGGATCGTAACCCAACATCAAGTCGCGATCCGGCCGCGATTCAATCGTCTTCAGAATGTGGTAGGGTCCCAGGATCGTCTGGGGTTCTTCAGGCGAGTTCGGGTCAAGAGCGGTTCCGTGTCCTGAAGGCGTGTGAGCGAACAGGTGTGGTCGTGCCTGTACCGCCGGAACCTGGATGACGCGGGTGCCGCTGACCAGTCCATGAACTGCGGCGTATCCGTTTCGATGTCGCATGGTGACGAACGAGAGCACAAATGTAAAGCTGCAAACCCATCCGGCCAATGCCTCTGCAAAACGGACGTCTTCGCCCTCGAAACTTCGAATGGCGAAATCAGCGTCGATCGCGTACAACGCCCACCACGGAGCGGAGAGGAAGAAAAAGAACGTCAGTGAACGAACAAATGCGCGAGCGATTCCCGGAGCATCTTGATTGGTCCCGACCACACGCAAGCGAAACAATTGTTTGCCGATCGAGGTCCCCCAGAGTCCTTCCAGTACCGTGAAGTACCCGATCATCGCCACAAAGGTGAAAAAAGACACCCAGCGGTCCGAGATATTTTCGTAAGGGCCAAAGCCAGAGAATATCGCCTCAACCGTTTGGTACCAACGGCCAGATTCATCAAACCACAGGCCCGAAATCATTGCCAATAACGTGATCACGAGAATCGTATCGACCACATTGGCGACCATCCGAAATCCCACCGTTGCCGCAGCACAAGCCTCCGACCGATACGGCAGCAAGTCCTCGCGTATTTGCTGGTAACTGGAGTAGCGATCCTCTGGTTTTTTCTCCAGGCACTTGCAGACGATCCGGTCCAACCCTTTTGGTATGTCATCGCGCAGCGAGCTCGGCGCCGGAGCCGGTTGCTCCAAGACGATCGCCAACAGCCTGACCATTTGGTCCGCCTGAAACGGAAGGCGTCCCGTCAATAGATTAAAAAGCGTGACCCCCACACTGTAGAGATCCGATCGCACATCCAGTTCATCGCCACGCAATTGTTCCGGCGATGCAAACAGTGGCGTACCGAGAATCACACCACTTTGTGTCAAGTCCATCTCGGTTCGCAACTCGCTCGATATCGAGAGCCCGAAATCGCCAACTTTGACGGTTCCATCGGACGTCAGAAAACAGTTTGCCGGTTTGACGTCACGGTGCAGCACGCCCACCTCTGACGCGGCTTCCAATCCGTCGAGAATTTGCAGGATCAAATCGACGCACTCGCCCACCCTCGGCACACCGTGTGCTTCGATGCGGTCGGCGAGCGTTCCCCCGTCGACCAGCTCCATCGCGATGACGGGGACTCCGTCAATTTCTTCGGTGCCGAAGACGTAAACGCTGTTGGGGTGATTGAGCGATGCTGCGAGTCGGCCTTCTCGAAGAAACCGCGATCGATGGCGGGGTGACTGCAACCGGTGATTGAGAACCTTCAGTGCGACCACACGTCCACTGTCAGATTCTTCGGCCGCATAGACGCAGCCCATCCCGCCACTGCCCAACAGGCGGACGATGCGGTAGCGCCCAAGCATGTCTCCGGCTGTCAGGGGGCTCGTCGAAACCTGGCCCTCGGCCGCGGTCGTCTTCAAGCCTTGACGCATCAAGCAGGCCGCGCACAAACCTGATCGAGAGTCACCGGTCAGGGGGGCACCGCAGCGAGGGCAATTGATGGATGCATTCATTGTCCGGACCAGGACGCGGAAGGACGATGGGAGTTGTCTCTAACACTGACTACCGAAACGGCTCGAACAGGTCACGCGGAAACGCCAGAAAAACTTAGCCTTTTTTCGTTCCCTCTAACGCGGCAAATAGCCACCGGATTTCGTCGTCAATCTCCTCCTCCGCGGCCACCGTGTCGGCGATGGCTGCCCGCAGCAATTCACGGTATCTCGACCGCAACCGGTGCGTCATCATTTTTAGTCCGCCGACCGATTTGCCATGGACGTGCGCCATTTCCGCGTAACGGGTTCGATCGCTGTCGGCCAATAGGAACGCTTTTAAATCGGCAAACAGGTGCGGTCCGCCCTCGAATTCCGATTCCAGTTGCTGCATCACGTGGCCGATCAGATGGATCGCCCACTGCCGATCGTATTGCTGATCGGGCGTCGCGGAGGTAGCCGGATCGATCCGAAACATTCCGTCAGCCCCTTCGAAATCGAGTGAAAGGATCGAATGCCGTCCTCCTCGCTTTTTCGCTTCGGCTTTCTCTCGTTGTTTGCTGATAAAATTCTTAAAAGCCGTCAGCAAGAACGCCCGAAACCGTCCTCGCTGCGGTGCCGCGACCTCCATCAGATCTTTTTCCAACAGTTCGGCGAAAAATGACTGTGTGAGATCTTGGGCGTCGGAGACGTTTCCGACCCGGCGTCGCGCGAACAGATACAGCGGTTGCCAATACGCTTGGCAAAGCTCACTCAGGGCCTGCTGTTGCTGCAGACGACACGACCGTCCTTCGACTGGGTCGCGGGTGCAGCGGTTTTCCGCAGCGTCGATCGAGGACGCATACCCATCACCACGTCGATTGCCGTCTTCCGCCAGGGGATTGCCCCCGCGTGCGGCGGCCTGAATCAAGCTCCATCGGGTCGTCAGAAACGCCCCCGGGCGGGCCGACGATCGTGCGGGGTTTGGGGATGCGTGTTCCATGGGTTCATTGTAGCGTTGGCCGCGATTGGTCTTGTCGGCACACCGCCGCGGATTCTAGATCTAGGGCCATGATTTCTCTCTCGACCGTCCGCGCCCGATCAACTCGGTGGCTCGCCGCCTTGATGCTCTTGGTGGTTGCCGGCTGCGCCGGGCCGGACGTTGCGGGCACCTTCCGGACCGAGTCTCCGCCGCCCTTCTCGGCCAGCGGAACGGCGGTGACGCCCGATCGCTGGTGGACGACGTTTGACGACCCCGGGCTGAACCATCAGATCGACGCCGCGCTGGGCGACAATTTTTCATTGGCGGCTGCGCTCAATCGGTTAGCTGCGGCGCGGGCACTGACCCGTCGCGAAGCCTCGGACTTGTGGCCGGACATCGACGGCGTG
>NZ_JBFHKV010001033.1:0-3048 GCF_041595215.1 Stieleria sp.
CTCGATCGCCGTTGCGGTGATGACAGTCAACTGCGTGACGCGGTGATGGAATTGATCCAAGCGGACCGGCAAGCCGGCGACGGGGCGTTTCTACAGTCGCATCTTCTCAAACCCGACAGCCCCAATGACGACGCGTCAACGCTTGGCGACACGTTGAATCAAGACGACACGGATCGCTTCCGGGTCCTCAGTCCCTATCGCCAGGGAGGACTCGGTGAAGTCCTGTTGGCTCATGACCGGCAACTCGATCGCGACGTCGCGATCAAACAAATCAAACCGCGCTGGGCCGACAACGAGGAAGCACGGCAGCGATTCATTCAATAAGCCAAGGTGACCGGTCGGCTGGAACACCCCGGCATCGTGCCCGTCTATGCGATGGGCACCTGGCCGGATGGCCAACATTACTACGCGATGCGGTTTATCGAAGGCGACACGATGAAAGACACCATCGATCGTTATCATCGGCCGCCGCAACCCTCCGATTCCGCCGACGTCAAAGGGATGCGACTGCGCGAGCTGTTGTCACGATTCGTCGATGTCTGCAACACGATTCAGTACGCCCACAGCAAGCGCGTCCTGCATCGTGACATCAAGCCGTCCAACATCATGGTCGGCCCCTATGGTGAAACACTGGTCGTCGACTGGGGACTGGCCAAATTACTGGACGAACCGGTCGACGAATCGATGACGGCCGACCTGGCCCGAGCGATTGCCGAAGGAAGCGGGTCCACACCCACACGCGTCGGCGGCACCGTGGGCACGCCGCAATACATGAGCCCCGAACAAGCCCAAGGAAAACTCGAGTCCATCGGCACGCGGACCGACGTCTATTTGCTGGGCGCTACCCTGTACCAAATCCTGACCGGCCGCCCGCCTCATCAGGATGATTCCGTCTCCCGGCTGTTGAAAAAAATCGCCGCTGGAACGTTGACCCGGCCACGCCAGATCGCTGCCGACATCGCGCCGCCGCTGGAGTCGATCTGCTTGAAAGCGATGGCCACCGATCCCACCGACCGATACGCCGATCCGAACCACATCGCCGACGACGTCAATCGCTGGATGGCCGATCAAGCGGTCTCGGTCCACAAGGACTCCGTTTCGGTTCGCGTGAATCGCTGGATGCGACGACACCGCACCGCCACCAGTACCCTCGCCGTGACGCTTCTGCTGTTGGCCATCGGCGGTGTCTCGGGGTCCATTCTGTGGAATGTGGCCAACGTCCGAAAACTGCAAGCCGAACAGGAACGGCGCAGCAAGCGACTGGAACTCGAAGCCAAAGACCGACAACGGCTCGCGGAGTTACAAACCACCGCCGACGCCGCCGAGAATCTGGCCGCGATCGAGGTGTCTCGCGATCGATACACCTCCGCGTTGGACGTCTTGCGCAATACGCTGCCCGGCGTGCGATCGGAACCCCGACTGGTCGAACGAGCCGATCGAATCGAACAGAAAGCCAATCGCATCGAGGCGCTGGTCGATTTTTACACCCTCGCCGAAACCGTCGAGCAACAAAACGTCTTGAGCCGAGACACCAAAGCTCTGCTGGCGTGCACCACCGCCCTGAAACGACTGGGCATCTGGGACCGCGCCGATTGGTGGACCGGGCTGCCCGATCAAGATCTCTCGGCCGAACAGATCGATCGCCTTCGCTGGGACGTTTATCAACAGTTGATGTTGATGGATGCCATGCTGGTCAAATCGATCGGTGTCCGACTGACCGGCGAAGGTCGCGTCGGAGGCCCGAGCGCGTTGCTCCGTGCCGCCGGTCGATTGCTGACGACCAACGCCGGCAAAGCCGAAGCGAAGGCGGCGCTGGTGGTCAGTGACCGCATCGATCGGTTTCGACTGTCCGAATCCACCCGCTTGTATCGATCCATCGCAAACATGCGACTGGGCACTGGCGGGCGTTTGCAAGGAAAGGATTTGGGACAAACACGCAACGGCGCCGATGCGCACTCCCTGGCCGTGCTCAGCATGATCGCCGCGATCGACCCCAGCTTTGAATTGGTCTTTCGCGGCTATCAAGGTGACGACGCACTGCTCACCGCGCGTGATTTGTTCGGTCGCTCGGCCGCACTGGGCCCGAATTATTACGGATCGCATTTGGGCCTCGGGCAAGTTCATTATTTGATCGCCCAGCGGAACGGTGCCGAGCACCCCGACGATCTGCAATGGGAAGACTTGGCACCCGCGCTGCACGCCTTCGGTCAGTGCATCACGCTGTTGCCCCAGCGCTGCTTTGCCTTTGCCGATCGTTCCAGCGTCTATCGTTGGCAAGCCCAATTGATCGCCGACGACGAACGTTACAGCCCGGCCGAACGTCAGCGCCGAGCGACCGAACGGTTGCAATGGAGCCTCGAAGATGCCCAGCGGGCGATGCAGTCTTACGATGTGCACCCCTGGGTTGGATGGCAGGCCGGTCAGGCATACGCCGAACTGTCGCAAGTCGATCGAGCCCTGCGGCTTTGGATCCAAACCGCCATCGATACGTATCCCCTGGGAGAAATTGCCGACGTGCGTTTCGTCGCCGTCGACGATCTGCGGGGACGGGCACAAATCGGCGACTGGCTGCAACAACAACTCGCTCGCCCCGAATCGCAAATTCGTTTCAACCTGGTCGATGGCTTCACCGCGCTGGCCGGCGTCCGGCTCAATCAAGCCCGCCAGGACGAGGCGCTGGCGGCGATCGAATCGGCGTTGGCCATTGATCCAGACAACATTATCGCGCGGGCAATCCGTGGCATGATCTTGTTGCGCGAGCGAGCTTTCGAAACGGCCGAGTTCGATTTCCAGGCGGTTTGTGATGCCGATCCCGATCATCCGCTCGGGTCATTCGGGCTGGCGCAATGTCGGGAGAACCAGGGGCGATTGGGCGAGGCAGCGGCGATGTTTTTGATCGCGGAACGTGCCGCACTGACGGGCGAAAATCAGGCCGCCGCCGCCCTGGGACATTGCCGAACCGCAGCGTTGTCCGGCGACCTGGTCGCGGCGGAGGCTGCCGTCGGACGCGCGATTGACGTCGAACCCGCCTGCGATCTCCTCTCCACC
>NZ_JBFHKV010001034.1:0-3043 GCF_041595215.1 Stieleria sp.
GAAACCACGCTGATCGTTCGCTACCTGCAAGAACAACGTCCCGTACCGATCGCCTTCATCGAATCACGACCCGATTTCGTCTGGAGCGATCCCCAGCCGTTCAACGAAATCGATCGACATGTCTTTGCAAAACTGAAACGACTTCGGATCAATCCGTCGCCCCTGTGCGAAGACACCGTGTTTGTTCGCCGCGTCTATTTAGATGCGATCGGACGAATCCCGACGGCCGACGAAGCCAAAGCATTTGTGTCCGATCCGGCCTCCGACAAACGCGACCGATTGATCGACCGGTTGCTCGCCCTGCCCGAGTTCGCGGATTTCTGGGCGCTGAAGTGGGCCGACGTCCTGCGAACCGAAGAAAAGGTATTGGACACCGAAGGCGTGGAAGTCTTTCACGGTTGGATTCGAGACAACATCGCATCGGGCCGTCCCCTGGATCAGTTCGTCCGAGATCTGGTCACGGGAACGGGCAGCACGTTCGAGCAACCGGCGGCCAACTACTACCGTGCCAACCGCGACCCATCGACTCGGGGCGAAACCACCGCACGTCTTTTCCTCGGCACCCGGTTGCAGTGCGCCAAGTGCCACAACCATCCGTTCGATCGCTGGACGCAAGACGATTATTACCAATGGTCGTCACTGTTTTCGCAAATCGGTTATGAAATCGGCGAGAACAAACGGCAAGACAAACTGGACAAGAACGAGTTTGCCGGTGATCAAACGGTGTTGGTGGCCAAGATGGATGAAGTTCGCAATCCGACCACCGACCGTGTCGCGTCACCCAAATTTCTCGGCGGAAACCGACTCGACGATCAAGCGATGAAGGACCGCTTGGCTGCGCTGGCGGATTGGCTGACGGCCCCGGACAACAAGCTGTTTGTCCAATCACAGACGAACTTCATCTGGTACCAGCTGATGGGGTTGGGCTTGGTCGATCCGATCGATGATTTTCGTTTGACCAATCCGCCCAGCAACCCTCCGCTGATGGACTGGCTCGCGACGCACTTTGCCGACAGCGGTTTTGACCTTCGCAGCCTGGTCGGCACGATCATGAAATCCCGAACGTATCAGCTTTCCGCCGAGCCGAACGAAACGAACGCCAACGACCGCACCTGTTATTCACGATCCTACGTGCGACGGTTGCCGGCCGAAGTGATCCTGGACATGCAGAGCGACGTGCTCGACTCCCCGGCTCGCTTCCTCGGCTATCCGACGGGAATCCGGGCCGTGCAGATTCCCGGCGTACGCAGCAAGCAAGCCCGCAAAAGCGCTCCCGAAGCCGGCGACCGTTTCCTGAAAACCTTCGGCAAACCGGATCGGATTCTCGCCTGCGATTGCGAACGCTCCAACGAAACGACGCTCAAGCAAGTGTTCGTGCTGGTCGGTGATGGCCTGAATGATCGACTCGCATCGCCGACCAATCGTATCGCCCGTTTGGCACTGTCGAAACGATCCGACGCCGACGTGGTCGAGGAACTTTACTGGGCGGCACTGTCACGTCCGCCGACCGAGGCCGAGCGAACCGCGGCGCTGCAATTGATCCGTGGCCCTAACCACAATCCGGCAGCGTCATGGAAAGACCTGCTCAGCGCCGTGGTGAGCAATCCTTCGGGCAACAAACGAGCCGACGCCTTACAAGACATCGCCTGGGCGTTGTTGAACGCAAAAGAATTTTTGTTCCGCAAATAGAGCCATCAATCACCATGAGACTTCCTCCAATGGATCGGCGTTCGATTTTGCGTGTCGGCGGTGCTGGCATGCTGGGATTGACGATGCCGAACTTGATGCGTGCGGCCGAGCGTGCCACGTCGATCAAACCGAGAGCCAAATCGGTGATTTTTTTGTTTCAGTGGGGCGGCCCCAGCCAGCTCGACACCTTTGACATGAAACCCGACGCGCCCGAATCGGTGCGCAGCCCCTATCGCCCGATCTCGTCCAGCGCCGATGGGATTCAGGTCTGCGAACTGTTGCCCGAGACGGCCAAACGCATGCATCATGCGACGCTGATTCGCACGATGACGCACACGATGAAAAATCATGCGTCGGCAGGGTACTACGCGCTCAGCGGTCACGAACCACCGAGCGACGACCAACGTTTGCGTGATTCGCTGGATCTGTATCCCGCATACGGAAGCGTCGTCGACCATCTCAGCCCCAACCAGAACGGCATGCCGACCTCGGTGGCCTATCCGCATGTGATCCGCGATGGCTCGATCGTTCCCGCCCAGCATGCCAGCTTTCTGGGAAAACGCCACGATCCGTTGTTGTTCTTGGAAGACCCCAATGACCGGGACTTCAAATTGCCCGAGCTGAGTCTGCCGCGGGGGCTATCGGTCGACCGGCTCCACCGCCGTCGCGAGATGCAAAAACTGGTCGACGCCCAGACCAGGTTGCTCGAGTATTCGGACCAGGCTCGTGGGTTCGACGATTACTACGAGCGGGCGATTTCGATGTTGACGTCCGACCGCGTCCGTAAGGCGTTTGATCTGTCGGCTGAAAAAGAATCGGTGCGAGACCGTTATGGCAGGACGACGTACGGCCAAAGCTGTTTGATGGCGCGTCGGCTGGTCGAATCGGGTGTGAAATTCGTGACCGTCTATTTCTCGGCCAGTATCGGCGGACGCCGTGTCAATGACGGCGGCTGGGACACGCACGGATTCGACAACACACGCATGTACGAGATCGTCAACAAGTACCAACTGCCGATCACCGACCAAACGTTACCGACGCTCTTGGACGACTTAGAAGAACGCGGATTGCTCGAGGAAACGCTGGTCGTCTGGATGGGCGAGTTCGGCCGCACACCGCAGATCAACAAGAACCTCAGCCGCGATCACTGGCCGCAGTGTTACACCGCCCTGCTGGCCGGCGGCGGCGTCAAGAAAGGCTACGTCTACGGCAAGTCCGACGAACACGCCAGCCGGCCGGCGGAGAATCCGGTCAAACCCGAAGACCTGGCCGCCACGATCTACCAACTCCTCGGCATCGACCCGACAACCGAACTCTACGACCGCAACAACCGCCCCCTCATCATCGGCGGAAA
>NZ_JBFHKV010001035.1:0-3042 GCF_041595215.1 Stieleria sp.
AACAGGCCGGCTGGCTGAAAAAGCTGGAGACGATCGTGACCAGCCTGACGGTTCCGGCGCTCGGTGCGGCCGGCAAAGCGTTCGTGCGTTCGGCGATGGAGAATCGGATCGCCAAGATCGGCATCGGGCTCCGGCTGTTCGAAAAACGTCATGACCGCTGGCCCGCCAGTTTGGACGAACTGACTGCCGCGGACTTGGACGCTACCTTGAGCCCCATCGAGCCGACCGGCAACCTGCCCTTCGGCTACCGTGTAGTCGACGGCAAGGCCGAGGTTTGGGGCTTTGACCCGCAAAGCCCAGGCGACAGCACGCCGTCCGAGCCGATCGATGTCGACCAACTCGGCGAGCATGAGGAACACCTGAAGTATTGGTCTTGGGAATTGCGGCCGGCCGAGTCACCGTAGGTGCTGCGGGTTGATCCCATAGACTCGGATCGCGTTGTCGCGCATGCCCTTTCGCAGCGCCGAGTCTCCTTTGGATGCCAAGAACTCCTGCACGATTCGAACCACATCGTCGACGCTGCCGAAGTGCGTGCTGACGCCCCAGTTGGTCGCAAAGATCACTCGGTCTTCGCCGAACGCCGCAAAGCAGGGTTCCAGCACCGGAAGGTACGTTTGCAGATCCGAGGGGGCCTGTTCGACGAACGGCTTGGTGCCGGCGAAGTTGACGATGCTGGAGATTTTCATGAAGACGTTTTCAAACGTCGCGCAATGGGCGACCGCCTGTTTCCATTGATCGCTCACCTTGCCATCGACCATGTTCGCGCGAAAGCAGTGATTGATCACAATCTTTAGCCGTGGAAATGTGGCGGCCAACTCGGCGACGTCGCCTGCGTGGCTCGGTTCGATCAGCAGATCAACGACCATTCCATCGGTTTGGAGCGTCGCAAGATTCTTGCGCGCCGTTTCGTTCTTGAGGTAACCGGAAAGTTCATCGAACCGAAATCGATAACCGTTCAGATAACCGGTCTGCTGGTACCGCCGGTGATGCGTTTGGAAATCTTCCGATGAGAGGTCAGCGCGAGCGACATAGCCGCAAACGAGATCGGATTTTGCTTGATCGAGCAGCCAGTCGTTGAATTGGGGTTGGTCCTGGTCGACGGCCTCGACGACCAACGTGGATTGAATGCCCAGTCGATCGGCGAGTTCGCGGTAGTCCTCGGGAACGACAACGTGGCCGAGCGTGTTCTGAGGTTCGCGTTTGACCGTTTGGTTCTCAAACGCGATCTGCTCGCGACCCTTGAAATGGGTGTGGGGGTCGATGATCCACGGCTGTTCGGCGATCGCAACGGTCGAAGCCAACGCCAAGAGGAATGCCGCGGTGGTGCGTCGCAGGGCTTGCATGGGGTTTCCAAGATTTCAAAGTCAGGTGGTACGACGGTCGCTGTTTGGACGCAATCATAATTCACAGGAGGCCGCTCGTGGTCGATCGATCGCTTCCGGTGATGCGCGAAGGCGACCCCCGGTGACTGGGTTTTACGTCTGTCGCTAAGTTAGAGTGTCGTTTCCTTGGGTTGGGGCCCGTAGGCTCGCGCCAAACGGCTGATCATCGTTCGACATCATCCGGTTCGCGCCATCACGAGCGGCGTCCTCCTTGATGTGACAAAGCGGTATTGGGCTTTGACGCACGCTAGCAACGCTGGAAACTATTGGTGGCATGCACAGTATGCCCTACGCTGCGACTCGACTAGCCGGCGGATCGCGGATCGTTCACAATTGCGTTCATGCATGAAACATTTCGAATCGATCCGAATGTGTCCGAACAGGGTCTCGGTGAGCAGATCGCCGCTGCTTGCGAGCAGATGGAGGAAACGTATGCCGACGGTTTCTATTCCAAGTTGACCGTCTATCGGCATTGGTCCAAGCACAATCCCGAGTTGTCCGGCAAGATCGCCCGGCCGCGCGCCTATCGCTGGTACTTGCGCCGCGAGTTACTGAAGCTGGCCCGGCGTGGTGCGGAAATCACGATCGCGCGTTCGCGTCCGCGGGTCGATCTGAATTCTCCACAGTTGTTGGAGATGATTGATGAGACCGATTTTGATTTGACCCGCAAGAAGGTCTTTTTGTTCGGCCCTGAACGCAGCGAGTTGTCGATCAAGCGGCTGGAGCATTACACCGGGACCAACGCGGAAGACTTTCAACGTTACGTGCTGTTGACCAACTACAACATGCACATCGCGGCGTTCATTCGTCAGTTTCCGGATTGCGAGCGGTCCAAGCGAGACGATGTGCAGATGCCGACGCTGCATCATCGGGAACCGGACAATCGCGGCATCAGCATCGTCAACATCGGGGTCGGTCCGTCCAACGCGAAGAACCTGACGGATCATTTGGCGGTGTTGCGTCCGGACGCGGTGTTGATGGTGGGGCACTGTGCGGGCGTACGGAACCATCAAGAGATCGGTGACTTTGTGTTGGCATCAGGCTACATGCGGGGCGATCACTTGTTGGACGAAGCCTTGCCGCCGGCGGTGCCGATCACGCCCAGTTTTTTGCTCAATCGCGCACTGGCCAGCGCGCTCGACGAAGCGGAATTGCCTTACCGAATCGGTGCGGTCTACACGACGGCGGATCGGAATTGGGAGCTTTCGCTACGCAAGGCGTTGGATCATTTGCGGGTCAGCCGCAGCATCGCCGTCGACATGGAATCGGCCACGGTCGCCGCCAATGGTTTTCGATATCGAATTCCAAACGCCACGCTGTTGTGTGTCTCGGACAAACCCTTGCACGGGCAACCCAAACTGCCTGGTGCGGCGAGGGCCTTCTATGACGAAACGAAGAAACAACACTTGGCCGTCGCAACCAATGCCATCGCCAGGATCAAGCAGGAGTATCCCGATGGATTGCCCAACAGCGATATCCGCGCGCCCGAAGAGTCGCTGCTGGAAGGTCCCGACGGGAGTTCCAAGGAATCCTGGTGAGGAAGCGACTTACCTGCGGTTTTGCGCAACGGCCAGGTAACCCGCCGCGACCTGTAGACCGATGATGCTCCAGTTGAAATTTCGGAACGCTCGGGCCAGCGGGACGCCGCTGTCTTGGGCGA
>NZ_JBFHKV010001036.1:0-3041 GCF_041595215.1 Stieleria sp.
CCTCTTTCAGCATCCCGCCCATGGTGTACGACAGATTCGACCAATTGACGTAACCGGATAAATCCATTGCGACATCGCCTTGACGGTTGGATCGATGACGCCGCCAGGCATCGGTTTCGTTTTCACGCAGTCGCGTCAACTCGGCAAAGTCGATGCAGTGATCGGAATTGAGATCGATCTCCCGCAGTAACGATTCGCCGGCCTGTTCGATCTCGGTCGGATCGAGTTTTCGGTCTTGGTTTCGGTCGATGGCTGCATACAGCGGCGAAGCCGAACGGTTGGTCCAACGAAATGCGTCGGTCCCGAACAGGCGAAACGCTTGCGAAACATTGGAATCACGAAAGAGGAACCGAACCAACTCTTGCTCGTCGACCCGTTTGTCTTTGTTGCGGTCGTAGCGTTTGATGAGTGCTTGTTGTTGAGACTCGACGCGTGAGGCGGTTTGCCCGAAGGTAGCGGGGTCGCCCGCGACGTGTTCCAGTAGCTGATCCCAGCCAATCGCATCCTCATCGGACTTTTTCAACGTCGCCCGCACGGAAGCAAGTTTCTCCGCAAACGCGTCGTCCAACGGTTGGTCGTCGACCCACACGTCCAAGTCGACCAACAAGGGGCCTTTCGACGTCGGCAGCCATAGACGGTAGGCGGCTCGAGGTTCTTCGGTTGAATCGGGCTTGTCAGCTGAATCGGATACCACTTCATCAGCCGAACCTTCGTCCAGCGCGGCGTCGAGCTGATTTGCAACGTCCGCACTGACGTCTGCTCCAGCAACTGCCTCGTTTTCCGCTGAAGCGGGATCCGCGGCGACGGGATCAGACTTGACCGCGTCGTCGTCTTGCTCGCGTTCGGTTTCGGACGTTGGCGACGCATCGGGGGACAGGACAATGGCAGGCTCAACGGTTTTTTCCACCGTCCCATCGGGCGTGGTGATCGTCTGGGACGGCGATCGTTTCGGCCCACGATCGCATCCGGCCAGTGCGATCGCCGCTGTCATTGCGGTCGGGATCAGAAACGATCGACGCATCAGCGTTGCAAGACCGCTCCGGCGTTGTCCTGTTCGTGGGATCACAACAACACCTGATCGATCGGGTTGCCCTCGGCGATCGCGATCGGCCGGCCGCCTTCGGCAATGTTTTCGCTTTTCGGGTCCACACCCAACGCTTTGCAGAGCGTCGCAAGCAGGTCTTGCTGATCGATCTTTCCGTCAATCACTTCCATGCCGTCAGCGCTGGTGGCGCCGAAGGCCTGTCCGCCGGCGACGCCTCCGCCGGCCAGCACGCAGGAGAACGCTTGGGGGAAATGGTCTCGTCCGCCGTTGGAATTGATCGCGGGTGTGCGTCCGAACTCGCCCGCCCAAAGGATCGTCGTTTTTTCGAGCAACCCGCGATCGGAAAGTTCCGTCATCAACGTCGCCCAGCCGGCGTCCAGCTGTTCACTCAGCCGTTGAACCAGTTCAAAATTGTTCGCATGCGTGTCCCAGCCCAGCCCATCGCCCAACGTGACTTCGACCAGCGGAACACCGCGTTCAATCAACCGCCTGGCCATCAAACAGCCTTGCCCAAACGTGCCACGTCCGTAGGCTTCGCGCACTGTGTCCGATTCGGCAGACAGATCGAAGGCGTCTTTGGCGTCGCTGCCCAACATGTCGATCGCCGACCGATACACCGTGTCTTGGGCGATGATGTTGGGGGCGTTTCGCGTCTTCAAGTACGACGCCTGCATCGATTCCCAGAGCGCCAACCGGCGTTCAAAACGTTCCGAGTCGACGAAACCATGTGGCTGTAAATGATCGACACGCAACTGGGCGAAGTTGCCCGCCGCCGGTGGCCCTGAAACACTGACGGAGGTTGCGGCGAATTTGGGACCCAAAAAACCGGGACTCTGCGAGCCGCGGGCGAAGGGTCCCGGCGCGACCGTGACGTAGTGGGGCAGCTTGGAATCGGTGTTCCTCAATGATTTCGAAAGCGAGCAGCCGATCGCCGGGTAGCGGACCGGGCCACCGGCGATGTGACCGGTGCGCATCACCGTGGTGCCGCGCTGGTGGTCGCCTTCCTTGGTCGCCATGCCACGCAGGATCGCCAGTTGATCGGCCTGTTTGGCCAGTTGGGGAAGGTGTTCGCTGAACCGCAGTCCCGGTACGGCGGTCGCGATCTCTTTGAAGGAGCCGCCGTTCTTGTGCTTCGGCTTCATGTCGAACGTGTCGAGCTGGCTGGGACCGCCCGACATCCAAAGCAACACGCAGTGGCGCTGATCGTTTTCCGTCGCCTCACCGGCGACCGCGGCGATCGATTGCAGCAGCTGACTCATCCCGATCGTCCCGCCGATGGAAACGGCGCCGGCGATCGTCTGACGGCGATTGAATGCGGGGGATTGGAACATTTCGATCTCGATGTTGGGTGTGCGGTCTCGTTCCCAGGCGGAACCCGCGAATCAGGGGAACATTGCCCCGCGCTGCCTCTCCTACGGACAAACAAAACACTCGGCGGTGTTGAGCAAGATCCAAGTCAGATCACTCAGCCGCGCCGAGGAAGACGGGGAGGACGCTTCGGCGGATGCTTCGTTTAAGTAAGCCAGAAACTGTTGCAGTTCGGTCTCGCTGGGCGGTCGAGACAGACAGGCCAGGAACAGGGTTTCAATTCGATCGGAATCCGAAAAGAATGGTGCTTCCATCGACGCGATCAGACCGCTTTGTTCTTCCGCGGTCGCGACCAGCATCTCCGGGCCGTTCATCATGCCCAGCACCTGAACGACGCCGTGCGGATAGTCACTCGGCGCAGCCTCGGGGGCTTTCATGCGGCGAAGGAATTCGTCACGAACCGCTTGTTCGGCTTGCGGCGAATCCATCGCTGCATTGAACCGCCCAAGCAACACGTTTTGATGAAGACTGTCGAAGTACTGGGACGCCGAAAGGGTTTTGACATTCATCGCGGCGAAAGCATCCGCCCGTGGCCGCTGGCCTTCGCTGATCGCGCTGGTCCGATGGTAGGCCTGCGTGCGGGTCAGCATGCGATAAAGCTCACGCAAGTCAAAGCGGTGTTCCACCA
>NZ_JBFHKV010001037.1:0-3040 GCF_041595215.1 Stieleria sp.
TCCAGGTGCCACCGGCAACGGGAGTGATTGACTTGGATGTGGTGCTGACCTGTGCCGTGGACTACGGCATCGTTCAGCTGTCTCTGGACGAGCAACCCCTGGGTGACCCCATCGACCTTTTCGATCGCCAAGTGGTCACCACCGGTGTGCTGTCGTTTCCGAAACTGTCGTTAAAAGGAAGCAAGCACACGCTGGGCGTCAAAATCGTCGGCGCCAATCCGAACGCCAAAAAAGCCTACATGTTCGCACTCGACTACCTGCGAATCAAGAAATCCGACGGCAGCTACGTGGCCGGGCCGGCACCGCGCAACGCCGTGGCCGCAAACGAAGCGGCAAACGTCGGGATTCGTCCCCAAGACATCAACGGACGTGTGCTCAATCTGGGGTTTGAAACCGGAACGCTGGACGATTGGACCGCCACCGGTGATGCGTTCGAAGGCCAACCGGTCAAGGGAGACACCGTCAATGCACGTCGCAAAGACATGCAGAGCAATCATGACGGCCAATACTGGATCGGCGGCTACGAAAAATTTGGGGACGAGCCACAGGGAACATTGACCTCCGCACCGTTTGTCGTCTCTCACCCCTACGCGTCATTTTTGTCCAACGGAGGCGACCACGAATCGACGAGAGTAGAATTGCTCCGCAAAGACAGCGGCAACGTATTCTTTCAGAGCAACGGAACGAACAGCGAGACGATGCAACGTGTCATCGTGGACCTGCGAGCCCATGTCGGCAAAGAGGTCGTCGTGCGGCTGTTCGACCAATCTCAAGACGACTGGGGGCACGTCAATTTTGACGATTTCCGCTTGCACGAGAAACCGCCCGCGCGCCCCACTCCCGCGATGGTGGTGCTGACTGCGGACGAGTATCCGCACGCCGGGTTGGAAGCCCAACAGGCCGCCGATGCCATGCAAGTCCCTGACGGGTTTCGCGTCGCCGTCGGTGCCGCCGAACCTGACGTCCAACAACCGATCGCAATGGCGCTGGATGACCGCGGCCGTGTCTGGATCGCCGAAGCCTATGAATATCCGATTCGAGCCGAAGGCGACGTCGGACGCGACCGCATCTTGATCTTCGAAGACACCGACGGCGACGGATCGTTGGACAGCCGAAAGGTTTTTGCCGAAGGACTCAATTTGGTTAGCGGACTGGAAGTCGGCTTCGGCGGTGTGTGGGTCGGCGCAGCACCGTACCTGATGTTCATTCCCGACAAAGACGGTGACGACGTCCCCGATGCCGAGCCACAGATTCTGTTGGACGGATGGGGCTATCAAGACACCCACGAAACCCTCAACGCATTTATCTGGGGGCCCGATGGTTGGTTGTACGGTTGCCACGGTGTGTTTACCCATTCAAGAGTCGGCAAACCGGGAACACCGGACGAGCAACGCACGCCGATCAATTGTGGCGTTTGGCGGTATCACCCCACACGCCACGAATTCGAAGTCTTTGCCCATGGGACCAGCAATCCGTGGGGTGTGGATTTCAATGATCACGGGCAAGCGTTCATCACGGCCTGTGTGATCCCGCACCTGTACCACATCATCGATGGCGCTCGCTATCAGCGACAAGGCGGACAGCACTTCAACTCGCACACCTATCGCGACATCGTCACCATCGCCGATCACCTGCACTACCTCGGCGCGACGCCGCACGGCGGAAACAGCAAATCCGATTCCGCCGGCGGAGGTCACGCGCATGCGGGGGCAATGATTTATCTGGGCGACCGTTGGCCGGCCGAGTATCGCGGTCAGTTGATGATGAACAACATTCACGGGCAACGACTGAACGTCGATCGTTTGGAGCCCGCCGGATCCGGTTATGTCGGACGACACGGTCCCGATTTTCTGTTGACCGGCGACCAGGCCTCACAAATCCTGAACTTGCGTTATGGACCCGATGGCAACGCCTGGATGATCGACTGGTACGACATGCAAGCCTGTCACCGCCGCGAATCCACCCTGCATGATCGCAGCAACGGACGGATCTACAAGATCAGCTACGGCGACGTGGGGTCCGCGGCACCGTCGATCGATTTTGCGACGGCAACGGATTTGCAGTTGGCCAAATGCGTGCTGCATCAGAATGATTGGTACGTCCGCCACAGTCGACGCGTCTTGCAGGAGCGTGCCGCGGAGCGCCCGATCGCATCCGACGCCCTGACGCGGCTGCGGCAGATCGCTGAAACCCACGACGACGACACGCGTCGGTTGCGGGCCGCATGGGCACTGCATGTCACGGGAAGTTTGAACTCAGACCTGATGCGACAGCTGATGGCGGATCAAAGCCCCTATGTACGCGGCTGGGCGATCCAGTTGGCGATGGAATCGACGGACGCCGAAATCTCGGCTGCGTTGTTGCAACGGTTCGTCACAATGGCCGACAGCGATCCGTCGCCGATCGTGCGTTTGTACCTCGCTTCGGCGGCACAGAAACTGCCCTTGGATTCACGTTGGGACTTGCTCGACTCATTGACGTCGCATGCCGAAGATGCCCGCGATCACAATCTGCCGCTGATGTATTGGTATGCCGCCGAACCGTTGGCCGATCTTGATCCGGCGCGAGCGATCGCGTTGGCGATGTCAGCCGGCGAGCGAATCCCGCTGCTGCGAGAGTTCATGTTGCGTCGAATCGGCGAAGGCGGCAACGACTCGCTCGCCGTCCTCGTCGATGGTCTCGGCCAAGCCACCGACGCCGCGATGCAACTGACGTACATCAACGCGATCCGATCGTCGTTGGAAGGGCGACGACAGGTCGACGCGCCGCCGCAATGGGGTTCGGTTGCCGAACGATTGTTGGCCAGCGAAAACGATGACGTCCGGTTACAGGCCGTTGCCTTGGGCGTCACGTTTGGTGACCAGAAAGCACTCGCCGCGATGCGGACCCAAGTTATCGACCCGTCCGCACCGCTTCCATCGCGACAAGTCGCCCTGCGGTCCTTGCTCGATCTCGACGATCCCGACCTGGTGCCGACGTTGGTCGGGTTGTTGAAAGTCGACTCGCCGCTGCGTGAAACGGCGATCCGTGGGATGGCGCA